>NZ_RZTF01000003.1:0-11358 GCF_004023175.1 Mesorhizobium sp. M7A.F.Ca.MR.362.00.0.0 | reverse complement strand
TCCAAGATCGTGGTCGTGGGCCACCGCCCATGCCGCAGGAATGACGACGCTGCCCGGATGGGTCACCGAGTCCCGGTGGAGGTCATCCATCTCCAGAATATGGGACAGGCCGCCCAGGTAGAACGCCTTGCGGGCGGTATCCGCTTGCGCCGGCGGGGCGACCGCCTTGAGCATGCGGGCGGGCTCGGTCGGCAATGCGCCAAGGGCGCAGGCGAGCGTATCCAGGACAAATAGCGATGCCCATTCGAGGTCGCGGTCGGTCACCGGCTTTTCACGGATCAAGCGGGTCAGGTCGCGGGTCAAGCTCATAATGCTGCACTTCCTATCCGTTTGGGATCCGCCGCATCCGGAGGACCGAACTCCTGCCGCAAAGGCACGTCGTGTTCGCCGAGTGAAGGCACCGGGCCAAGCACAGGGCGTTTGCCATTGACCGTGACCGGTGGCGCAAACAGCTCGACTTGACCAACGGTGGTCTCCACCGAGACTTTGGTGGCACTGCGATGCACCGCCAGATCCGCCATGGTCGACACACGGCCATAGGCAATTCTGACGTGGTCGAGCAGTTCGCATAATGCAGACATGGTGTAGGTCGCCAAGATCGCCTGCACGCATGCGTCAAGCGGCTCGCGGTTTTGGATGCGAAGCACGTTGCGTCCGAACCTTGGATCCGTTGCGACCGACGGTTGGCGCAGGACACTGTCGCAGAAAACGACCCATTCGCGTTCGTTCTGGACGGCGATCAGAATTTCCCCGTCACTCACCTGAAACAGCCCGTAGGGTGCGATCGAAGGGTGGGCGAGGCCGAGCCGCCGCGGCTCCTTGCCGCCGTAGTGGCGCGCCAGATATGGCACGTTCATGTATTCGGCGAGGGTGTCGAAAAGAGAAAGCTGCAGGTGAGCCCCTTCCCCGGTTCGACTGCGCATGATCAGGGCTTCGAGGATAGCGGCGTAGGCCCCCTGCCCCGTAGCGATATCGGAGATCGATATGCCGACCCGGGTCGGGCCAGAAGTTGCGGACCCAGTGACCCCCGCCAAGCCCGCTTCCGCCTGGATCAGCAGATCGTAGGCCTTCCGCTCGTGGTCGGGCGTTCCGGGTGCGTAGCCACCGATGTCACAGACGATCAGCCTGGGGAACCGCCGCCTGAGGTCCGCGCTGCCTATGCCCAGCCTGTCGGTTGCGCCAGGCGCAAGGTTCTGGACGAACACGTCGGCGGTGGCGAGCATGGATTCGACCAGCGCCAGATCATCCGGCTGCTTCAAATCGACGGTGCAGGATTGCTTGCCGCGGTTGTTCCAGATGAAATAGCTCGAGAGGCCGTGGACATAGTCGTCATAGCCGCGCGCGAAGTCGCCTTCGGGACGCTCGAGCTTGATGACCCGCGCGCCAGCGTCGGCCAGACGGGACGTCGCCAAAGGCGCGGCCACGGCTTGCTCCAGCGAGATGACGGTCGTTCCCTCCAGCGCGCCTGGCATGGCTCGCTCCTTATGCTGCTTCTCCAATACCATCGCACCGGAAGGGGTGCTTCCGTCAAATAGCGTTTTGTAATGGGAGGTATAGCGAAACCGTACAGTCGGCCGCCCGCCTGCAGGACCCTAGCCGAAGAGGTTGGGCCGTTGGTTTTCGTCGGATAGCTCGGCGCTCCAAACCTGGTCCTTGACCAGTTGACGAAGGATCTCCCACGATAGCTGCCCGACGGCGCGGGGCGCTGTCTGCAAGGGCCGTTCGGTCGAGTAAGCGAGATACACTTTCCGGGTAATCGGCGGGTTTTGGAAGCTCCACGCCCGAAACAGGCCAGCCTGCGCCTCGGCGTTGATCGCCATCCGAGGCAGGATCCCGTAACCGATCCCACGTGTAACCAATCTCTTGATTTGGGTGTAGGAGTCGATTTCGATCGCCGGGTTGATGGCGACTTGGACTGACGTTGCCACGGCTTCGATCAGTTCACGCAGGCCGTGGCCTGGGCCCGGTACAACGAGGGGCAATCCGGCGACGTCGCGAAGCTCCACCGAAGAGCCCCGCAAGTCGGCCTGGCCCTGCATCGACGTACTGGCAAAGAGACAGATTTCCTCGGACAAGCCGTGATGTACCGCGAGCCCCCGGGGATCCGACGTTGCATAAATCATCGCGAGGTCAACCTCCCCGCGCTTCAACCATTCCAGAATGTAGCCGCTCATCGCCTCAACGATGCGGATGCGCACCTCGGGGAACCGCTCGCGGGCGGCCTCGATCAGCGGCGCCGCAAGAAGCTCGCTCACTGTACCGGGTAGCCCGAAGCGCACTTCGCCGCGAGGGGCTGTGGCGGCGCCCCGGACACTGTCGTTAATTTCGGCAAACTCGGCAAGGATGCGCTTGGCGTGCACCATCAGCCGCGTGCCCGCTTCGGTCGCACTGACGCCATGCGGCCCGCGATGCAGGAGAGCAAGGCCAAGCTCCTCTTCCATATGCCTGACATGCTGGCTCAACGCGGGCTGCGCCACATGGAGCTGCGTCGCGGCCTTCGAGAACGAGCCGCTCTCCACGACCTTGGAAAAATATCTTAGCTGCCGAAGGTCCAAAACGGCTCCCCACGCTCTACGGAGGGCTAGCCTAGAACATTTCGTTATTGAGGCAACGACAAAAACCGGCAGTCCGTCTATCCCTGTCCCAACAAGGCCGCGTCGGCGCTGTCCATGGATCTCTTGATCCGTCCTGCCTGCCGGCGGACTTCATCAATCAAGGCGGTGAGCACCACGTTCCGGGAACTGCCCCCCTGGGGCCGCACCACGGCAATAGTGCGGGCCATGGCGCTGTCGGCGATCGCATAAGCGCTCAGCACGTGCCCGGCCAGTTCACGCGTCACGCTCGAGTGCGGCAGAATGGTTGCGTACTGGGTGGTTTTGTCGGCGATGACAGCTTTTACAGCACTAAGCGAGTCGAGTTCGAGTTCCGGCTGCAGCGCGATGCCCCGCTCGCGGTAGACCCGATCGATGATCCGCCGCAATTCATGGATTTCGCTCGGCAATATCAACTTCAACCGGCTGATGTCTCCCAGTTGGCGCGGCGCGTCGACCTGAGCGCGGACATAAGAGGTTACCAGCACGAGGCGCTCGGCGAAAAGATCGAGGACGTCGAGTTGATCCGGCGCACTGGGCCGATAGGTAAGCGCAGCGTCGAGCTGGCCGCCGCCCATGAGACTGGCAAGGTCGCCGCTGTAGGCTTCGACAACATTCAGCGTTACACCCTGATACTGGGCTTCAACAAAATGGCGGATGTCGTCCAGAAACAGCGGCACGATGGTCGGGCATATGCCGAGTGAGATCTCGCCTTTGAGCTTGTCCAAACGCTGGCGCACCTCACGGACCGCATCATCGAGCCCGTCTATGTGCAGGCGCGACTGGCCCAGGAGGAACCGTCCTTCGGCCGTGGGCTCGGCACCGCGCCCACTTCGGTTGATCAACGAGATACCGACTTCCTTTTCGAGCAGCTTGATTTGTCGCGTCAGGGACGGCTGCGCGACCCCTATGGATTGAGACGCGCGGGAGAAGCCGCCGTGCTCGCAAACCGCGATGAAATAGCGCAGACGCCTGAGGTCGATGCCTTCCATGCCCTGCCCCTGTTACCGGCCCGTCACGCGGTCGAGGAGCCGTGCGATCCACGGGGTCGTAACTGGCTCAAACAATGGGTTCACGTCCGGCACGAGGACGATCCTGTGGCGAGGACGTTCATCGATAACGGACAGGCGTCCCTGATAGGCCAGCCACCACACGATGAACACGCCGACAAACCAGAACAGGACCTGCCAGACCAGCAGCGAAGGCACTCCCGGCGCCACGACCACGCCGGCAAAAATCGGCTCGCTGAAAAATGTGTTGCCGAGGATTGCACCGGGGCCGAGCGCGAAAAACGCCCACAGAAGTGTAAGGGCCCATTTGGCCGTTGTGGTCCCCTGGCTCCCGCTACGCGCCGGCTGGCTCTCCTCGAAAGCGTCATGGAGGCGATCCCTGCGATCCCGCTCGGCGCCGCTGCGCGTAAATAGGGACACAAGGAGGCACGCTGTGAAATTGGTCGCAAGTCCCCATCCCGCCGAATGGACCGACAAGGGCCAGCGACCCCATGGCAGGTCAACGAAGAGCCGCTCGAACAGCACCAGTCCAAAGCTCTCGGTGAACACCACGCAAAGGCTTCCGACAATCAATCCTGCCATAACACCGCTTCGGCTGATCCAGCGCACCCAGCACAAGCCGAGCACCGCAGGCAGCAGTTGCACGGACAGGCTGAGCGTGAGGGATGAGAAGATTGTCGCGCTGAGGGACGCATAGCTCGCGATGGCGGCGACAGATCCGTAGACGAGCGCCAGGGTCACGCGCGCGGCAAACCGCGTGGCACGTTGGTCCATGCCCGGGACGATGTAGCGTGACGTCAGCTCGATGGTGCACACCGATGCTCCCGATCCGGCAAAGAAAGCGACGGCGATCTGGCCCGACGCGACCAGAAGGACTGTAAAGCCCACCGCCACCATCGGGTCGAGCGTTGCCAGCCGTGTCGTGAAGGCTGTCAGCGAGCCATTGGCGGCAATCTCCCCGGCCAGAACCGGCCCGATCAGTATCAGGGCGCCAGCCGCGAGGCCCGCGATCATCCAGACCTGGCCAAATGCAAGGCCCCGGCGCGGCGCACTTGTCACGCCCAGAAAGCTGAAGCCGGGACTGATCGCGATGCCGCCCAGCGACAGGGCGAACGTCAGTCCCGCGAGGGTGGTCCAGAGCCCCCCGGCAGGCAGTTCCTTGCCAATGCCGGCGCTAAACTGGATCACGCCCGGGATCTTGTCCGGCAGCACACCGCTGGCTGTACCAATCCCGTTGGCGGCGAATGCCAATTTGTCGAGCGCGAAGCCTGTGAACCCGCCAAAAAAGATCATGAGGGTCAGGACCAAAAGGGACTGGGCGGCGACAAGATAGGCTATCCCGCGCCAGCCTCCGATCACGCTGCAGAGGAACAGGAGGAACGCGATCGACCAGATTGCGAGACCGGACGGAACGTCGTTGGCGGTCGCGGCGCTCACCAGGGCACCCGCCTGAGATAGGCACATTGCTGCAAAAGGGATGCTGAAAAGGAACAGCACGAACAGCAAATAGATGCGAAGCGTCGTGCTGCCGAAGTAGTCACCCAGCAGGTCACCAAGCGTGCGCAGCGAGGTCAGCCGGGCGGCAAGCCAGATCCGCTTCTGCGTGATCACAGCGCAAAGGGCGATACAGATGAGACCGACTGCGACCTGGTTATACTGAAGGCCGAAGGTGGCGAGCAAAAGCAGATGATCGGGAAGGCTGAGGCTGGCCAAGGTGATGCCGGCGCCGGCGAAGATGATTACCCATGGCGGCAATGCCAGGCCCGCGTCGACGAAATCACCGGGTTGTCGGGTGTGACGGCCGCTGATGGTCGCAAGGTAAAGGCCCAGGACCGCGACAATGCCGAGCATGGAAACCAAGAGCGGGGTCATGTCTTGTCTCCCGGCGAGCGTTTTAAATCTCGGTCATCCGAGCGGAAGTCCCGGATAACGTCGAACGCCTCGAAGGCCTGCCGTGCCCCATACCGGGTGATCAGGTAGAAAACGACCACGGCCCCCGTTGTGATAAAGCCGACGCTCAACGGTAAGAAGTTGTGCGCGGCAAACGACGCGCTGGCCAGCGACATAACAACGAACAGCACAAGCGCGAGTCCGTAAATGACCAGGCCAAGTCCTAGTTCTCGGGGCGAGAACCCCGTCCCGTAGACCGCATTGACGATTACGTGAGAGACAAAGCCCGCCAGAATGGCCGCGAACCCGGCAAGAATATACGGTGATCCGCCCCGGCCGAATCCATACTCAAACAGGATCGTGGCGGGCATGGCCGCTGCCAACCAGCAGGCCATGACCAAGGCGTGTCGGTCCAGCGCTTCGTTTTTGCCGAGCGGGGTCATCGGTTGCTCTCGCTAGTTTCGGGCTCAGTCGTCCTTGTCCTTCGGCGCATCCGGACCCTGGAAGTTGCGGAACGACATGCCGCCGGCGCTTCCGAGGTTTTCGATCGGCAATCCCAAGTCCTTCATGAGACCGTCTACGAATGCGACCTGGGTGCGATATTTCATTGCGGAATTCACCACGCGATCCGTCATGTTGCCGCCGCTCGAGCCTCCATCGCCGCCGGCCCTCTCGGAAGGACTGTTGATACCGGGGAGGCCATCGACCTGGAGGATCTTGATCGATTCGATGTTTTCCATCGGCTTGACCGTCTCGCGGATGATGCTGGGCAGATTGCTTACGAGGTTCTCGTAGATGGCACTGCGTCTGCTGGCATCCGAACGGGTGTTTTCGGACTCGTTGAGCATGCGCTGCCCGGCGGCGTCCTTGGTATAGCGAACCTCGGCCGCATTGGACTCGGCGATCTCCGCCAGCGCCCTCAGTTCCGTCGCCTCTTTCTCGGCCTTTGCCGAAGAAACGACCCGTTGGGCATCACGCTCGATTCTGGACGAGGACTGAATGAGCTCGATCCGCTTGATACGCCCGGCCACCTCTTCTTCGCGTGCGCTGTTGACTTGCTCTTCCTGTTCAACCTGCTTTTTCAGAGCCTCCGCGGCCTCGGTCTTTGCGTAGGCTTCCTCGATCGACTTGTTGATCACCGCGATCAGGCGCTCCTTGTCGACGATCTCGACTTCCTTCTGCTGCTCGATCTCAAACTTGTCGACAAACTTCCGCGCAGCGATGCGCAACTCGTCGATCTGGCGGTTGGCGGCGATCGATGCGTCCTGAATCTCGTGAAACGCCTTGGTTTCGGCCAGCTTGATCTTCTGGTTATTCTCGATCTCGAGCTGCACGATTTCCTCGTCGACCCTCAAGCGCTCGACATCGACATCGTAACGTTTCTTCAGGCGCGCCTTTTCCTGGTCAGCCTCAGCAAGTTCGTTGCTGATGCGAACCTCTCTCGACTTCGCCACGGCCAGCAATTCAAGCGTTTTATCGGTTTCAATACGGTGCGACTCAGTAATCCGCTGGCTCTCCAGTTTGGCCTGGTCGATCTCGGCCGATGACGTCGTCTCGATGATCGACAGCTCCTGGCGCGAACGGATTTCAGACTCCTTCACATGTTGCTCGTTATCAATTCGCTCTGCCTCGATTTCCCGGCGGTTCTGGATCCTCTGCATCTCGAGCTCGCGACGCGACATGATTTCGGTCATTTCAGTCTCTTGCTGCTTCTTGATCTCCAGCGACCGCACCTCCGACTGGGTGTTGATCCGTTCGGAATCGATGAGCCGGTCCTTGGCGATACGAATCCGCTCACCGTCTTGTTCGCTGCGGATCCTGGCGTTCTGGATACTGATTGTGGAGCTTGATCTCTCGGCCTCAATCTCGGCCAGTTGGGCGGCTTTGCGGATTTCGATCGCCTGCGTCTGTTCGATGCGGGCGTACTCAAGGTCACGCTCGATCTCCAGAGCCCGCTGTTCGGTTTCGAAATCCTTGAGCTTGATGCCGATCCGCGATTCGTTTTCGATACGGTTGCGAAGCTGGCGGCGCTCCTCGATCTGCTCGGTCAACTGCGTCAGGCCCTCGGCATCGAACGCATTGGAGGGATCAAAGACGGAGATATCGGTCTGGTTGAGGTTCGTCAGAGAGGCGTTTTCAAGCTCGAGGCCATTCGACCCCAGGGTCGTCGCCGCCAGGGCGGCCACCTCACCCATGTAGCGGCCACGGTTGGTGTGGATTTCATCCATGGTCATCGTAGAGGCGATGGCAGACATCGCATCGACGAACCGGCCTTGGACAATCTCCTTTAGCGCGACCGGGTTCTGGGTGCGCTCCCCGAGAGTTCGGGCCGCAGTCGACACGCCGGCTTCCGTAGGCACCACACGCACGAAGAACTCGGCGACGATGTCAATGCGCATTTTGTTCCTGGTGATCAGAGATTGCTCGCCGAGCCTCCGGATCTCCACCGGGATCGCGTTCATGTTGACGCGCGTGATGTCGTGGACAATCGGGATGATCAGCGCACCGCCGCCCATAACCACCCTCTCCCCGCCGAGGCCGGTGCGGACGAAGGACTGGTCTTTGGACGAGTGTCTGTAGAGCCAGTGCAGCAGATAGACACCGATCGCGATGATGATCGTTACGAGAATAACGACTGCGATCACATCTGAGCCATTCATGGGAAGATCCTCCACTTAACCGCGAGCGCCGAGCACATTGGCGCGAAGATTGACAGCCTTCAGAAACGCTCCTCGCCGGCCACGGCGAGGATGATCATTGAGACGGCGATGAGATTGATAAGGTCGGCAATGGTGTAGAGCACGATGATGGGTGCCACGTGTCCGGTGCCGATAACGACGTCCACGAAATGCAGGATCGGGTAAATTGCCCAGCCGATCGTCATGATCAGCCTGATCCAGAAATAGCCGAGCCTAATCGGCCGCGTCGACTTGCTGATGGCATCCGCCATGGCGCCGAAATAAAACTCGCCAAGGATATAGAGCCAGAAGGCGATCGACAGCAGCACGCCAAGGGTCGGATTGAAGATCCGCGCGTCACCAAGGTAGCGGGCGAGCACCATCAGGATTGCCGCGGCCAGTGTCCGCCAGAACACGCCCACGGGCACTTTCCCTGCAATGCTCGCAAAGAAAAACACCGATGCGACCTGCATCGGCTGCACCACGAACCACGCAACGTAGCGCGAGGCCGCGCTGAGTTGCTGGCCAGCGAGCCAGATGTTGGAGGCGGCATAGTATTCAAAGCCCGACGCCAGGAGTGCAACGGCTGACAGCGCCAGCGGAACCCGCCAGCGCTCGGACGTCCATGTCAGGCCCAGCATTGCCAGGGCAGCCGTGGCAAACATCGCAAGGGTTGCAACGCTGAGCGCGGTGCTGACCACTGCGCTGGACTGAAAGAGTGTTCCAAACATGGGCTTTCCCTAGACCTGGGCTCTGATGTGAGGGGCGCGGCCGTAGAGCGCGACCATCGGCAGGATCAGAAGACCGAAAATGAATTGTTGCCATTCGTATTTGAGCCCGATGCCAATCAGGAAGGCGCTCAGGACTTGCAGGACGAGAACCCCGATAACGGTGTAGCCAAGTGTAGCCATAGCCGCCATACCCGCCCATAAGCGACGTCCCGCCGATCACGACTGCGGCCAAGGTTGTGAAAAGATACTGGTCGCCGACCCCGATGAACCCGCCGCCGCTCCAGCCCAGCAACAGGCATCCTGTCAGGGCAGCGGAGACGCCGCTGATGGTGTAGGCGAGTGTCCAGTATTTGAACTCGGAGACGCCGATCAACTTGGCCGAGCGGCGATTGCCGCCGAGGGCGTAGATGTAGCGGCCGAAGGCGGAATAACGCAGGCCAACGATGACGATGATCGCGATGACAATCCACAACAGGATCGTTGGCGGGACAGCCAGACCGAAGGTGCGACCGTTCATGGCGGCGAGATTTTGCAGCCATTTCGGAACGGTCCCAAAGACGTTGCCGCCAAAGGACGATCCAATGCTGGTCAGAATCTGGACAAGCCCAGCGATTGCAAATCCCATTCCGAGGGTGAGGATCAACGCCTGGCCTTGCAGGCGGTAGGACAGAACGCCATTCAAGAAACCCAGGGCACCGCCGATGATCAGCACGAACACCAGCGCGAGCCAGGGCGGTACGCCAAGGCTAATCAGGAACAAAAGCCCTATGTTGGACGCGCCGATAACAAACGGAATAGAGAGGTCCAGGCCGCCGAGCAACGCCACCAGTGTTTGCCCGACGCAGGCAATGCCCAGGAACGCTGCAAACAGCAGAATTGCCTTGATGTTGGCGCCGGAGAGGAACCCATTGATCGTAAAGGAGCTGATCACAATCAGCGCCAGCAGCACGATCAGTCCAATAAAGGCGCTGCGACCATGGGCGAAACGGTTACCGACCTTAAACGCAAAGACCAGGATCGCTTCCAGCAGCAGGAAGGCGATCAAGTTGCCAAGGGATCTGAAAGACGGGACCGTTGCCGTGATCAGCAGATACACAATCAACATCACCGCCATGGTGATGATCAGGACCCGGTTGCCGGCCCAGACGCCACTGCCGCCAGCCGAGACCGCGGTGTCGGTTTCGAGAGAGGAAGATCTGGCCTCGAAGATGACGGCGACGTAGTTGATCAGCCAAAAGAGCACGGCGGCCAGAACGATGGTGTAGAGGATAACGATCTGCGCGCTGAGCCCCTGCCAAAACCCCAGGCCAAAGCTGATCGCGGCCACAACGAATGTGACGGCGAGATTGAGCCACACCAGGGCGCGCGAACGCGGGATGAAGAGGCGGCTGCTGTCGACGAAAGTCTGACTCATGGCCCGATCCCCAACGATTGTCCTGTCGCCAGAATTCCGGCCGCGTGGCTTTGCTCCCCGACGACCAGGAACAGGAGCAGGATGAGTGCCGAGACGAAAACATAGATGAAGGCGCCAAGGCGCACGGAAACCGCTTCAGCTACGATGACGCGGACAGTGAACGTCAGCACCGCCAAGATGACGGCGAAGCCGAAGACGATCTTTTGCAGCGGCGTGAGATCAGGCAGTACCGGCCCACTTCCCGACTGTATGGGCAGCAGCAGATAGCGGGTCATCACGTCCGGATTGGACTTGAAAGCTTCACCGGCGACGGCCGCCACGCCATAGGTGTCGCGGGTGCTGACGTACAGCATGATCCCGACCACCACGCAGCCCAGGACGACGAAGGCTGCAAAGGGCGAAATGAAGTGGAGGTATCGCCCGATGATGGGGACCAGCAGGGTCAGCAGGAGCGACAGAACGAGGATCAGCCCGTAGAAAAGCTGTGTCACAAAGGCTTGCGTGGAACCGAAATTGAACGTGGCAAGAACATAGCCGATAAGAAAGAGGTTGAGCGCGCCTAGCAGCCCGCCTGCTACGCCACCGCGTCCGCCGGACAGGCTGACCCCGCCCAGTACCAGGGCGGTCACCGCCGTTAGCGTCATGGTGGTACCTTGTGTCGGATCTCCAGACGAGATCAGGGCGGTGTAGCAGATCGCCCCCAGGCCAACGAAGAGGCCGGCGATGACGTGGGCACCGATCCGCACCACATTGATGCGGACACCGCTCGTATAAGCCGCACGCTCATCGTAGCCCATCAGACGCAAGTTCGCGTAAAACGAGGTCATGGTGAACAGCAGCCAGGCCGCGATAGCCAGAAGGACGATCAGCAAGATCGGTGAAAAGATCGTGTTGCCGAGGCCCCAGGACGACATCCAGTCCGGTGCGGTGCCGCCAGGTCTTGGGAGGATGACCAGGTTGATGCCGGTCAGGGCCAGAAAGCCACTGAGCGCTACAATGATCGGCTGGACGCGCACGAAAATGATGATGAGGGCAAAGAAGAGC
>NZ_RZTF01000039.1:21952-29308 GCF_004023175.1 Mesorhizobium sp. M7A.F.Ca.MR.362.00.0.0 | reverse complement strand
GTGGAAAGAGACACCGCCGAGCAGGATGCCGGTGGCATCTTCGTAGAGGAGACCATCGACCCCCGTCTCCAGTTTCCATGTCGTCACGTCGTAGTCCGACACGGTCGTGGCGCTCTCGGGACTTTGCCGCGTGTGGGCGCCCTCGATGCGAGCCCAGATCGCGTTCTGCGACGGAACGGACCCGATCTCGTCGGCGCCTTGAGCAGCGCCCACCCAAGACCGGTTGCCGAGGCGCTGCTGCAGGGTGTCCAGTTCGTTGAGACTCTGCAGGACGCCCGCATAGGCCTCATAGATCGGTACGGCCGGCGAATAGAGTGGGTTCGGCGATCCATTGATCAGCGCCGAACGCAGATACCAGTCACCGTCCGCCGGCGTACTGACACCGTTCTTGTAGAGCCGGTAGGCATAGGCGCCGCTGACCACGGCCTGGTCGCCCTGGAAGACATAGTCGCCAGCCAGCGAGAAGGTGCCGGCCGAGGTTCCGTCGACATCGACGATCTTGACGCCCTCGATGGTCTGCGCCCCCGCTCCGCCGACATTACCTACCGCAAAAATGCCGGTGCCGGAGGTGCTACCATGGATGACGACCTTGTCGGTGGTCGAGGCATCGCCATCGAGCGCGGCATTGAGGAAGATGGTTCCGCCATTGCCGGTGTAATCGCCATTGATCGTCAGCGTCGTGCCGGGCGCGGTGCCCAGCCGCACCGAGCCTGCGTTGCCGAGCGAAGCCACGGTTTGGTTAAAGCCGGCGAGGTCGAGCGTTGCACCTGAGGCAACCGTGTATGCCGACGCGGCGCCAAGCGCGTCGACGGTACCGGCCGCCAAGGTGCCCTGCTGCACGCCAGTTGCACCGGCGAAAGCGGAGTCGCCTGAGGCCAGCACAAGGGTTCCATCGCTGGCTTTGGTGAATGCACCCGACCCGGTCAGCGCGCCGTTCAGCGTCAAGGTCGTGGCGGCGGCGGTCGAGACGGTGCCGGAGCTCATCACATTCAGCGCACGAGAGGTAGCAAAACTGTTGGTCGCGCTGAGCGTGCCGCCGTCGAGGCTGAGCCCGCCGGCGGCGTCGCCAAGATTGGCATCGGCAGCAACCTGCAGCGTGCCGCCATTGATCGCCGTGCCGCCGGTGTAGGTGTTGGTGCCGGTCAGCACCAGCGTGCCGCGGTCGGATTTGACAAGCTGCGCGTCGCCCGAAAGAACGGAGGCGATCGTGGCCGTCATGCCGGCGCCCGCCGCAGTACCGTCGCCGACGACGATGCTGCTGGATGGTCCGGTGAGCTCGATGGCATTGCCCTGGACACTATAGCCATCGGTCATGAACTGCATGCCAGAGGCAGTTACGTGGCCCAAGCCTTCATCCACCATCACCGTGCCGGCCTGGCCGGCAAAGATGGCGAAGGAAGCGTCGGCGTAAGGGGCATTGATGGTGCCCGTCTCATTGGCCCAGTTGTCATTGCCGGCCGAAGCCTGCCAGACGCCGTCGCCGCCATTGATCACGCCGTTGTTCTTGGGGCCGGCAGCGCCATCCCAGTAGTTGAAGGTCAGGCCTTCGGTGTTGACGAGGTTCACTTGGTGATCGATCGATGTCTGGATCGAATAACCCGTCGACGGGATCGTGCCCACGGCGAGGCCGTTGTTGGTGAGAGTGCCGTCATAGCTGAAGACACGGTAGACGCCTGGCCCGAAGGTTCCGCCTGCGCTCGTGGTGACGTTGAGCGTGCCGTCGAGGACGAGGTTGCCGCCCACTGTCGTCAGGTCATTGAGCGCCCCACCGACGACGTTCGCCTCGCCGAAGGAATAGTTGAGGATCGAGCCGCTGGAGAGATTGAGATTCCCAGCGATCGCCAGCGTGCCTGGGGTGTCGTCGGCCGAGCCGGGTGACAGGGTCGCCCCGTCGGCGACCGTGATATCGCCGCCGATCGCGCCCTTGCCGCCGATGGTCGCGCCGCTCGCAACCGAGACCGCGCCCGTCGCACCACCGTTGTCGCCATCGACATAGAGGCCGCCGGCCGTGACCATGGTCGACCCGGCATAGCTGTTGGAGCCGGTCAGGGTGAGTGCTCCGGCGCCCGTCTTGTTAAAACCGCCAGCGCCGGTGAGCGGGCCCGAAAGGATGAGATCCGCATCGGTCTGGAAAGTGCCGACACCCGAATTGAGAGTGACGTCACGCGCCGAGGTGAAGGCCGCGGTGGTCTGCAGCGTTGCGCCATCGTCCAGGCTCAAGCCGCCAGAGGTATCGCCCAGATTGGCATCCGCCGAAACCTGCAGCGTGCCGCCCTTGATGGCCGTGCCGCCGGTGTAGCTGTTGGTGCCGGTAAGCACCAGCGTTCCAAGATCCGTCTTCACCAGTTGAGTCGCACCTGTGAGGTTCGATGCGATGGTTCCGCTGAAGCCTGCCCCGACCAGCGTGCCGTCGCCGACCCGGATGGTCGACTGCGGCCCGAGCAATTCGATGTCCTGTCCCTGGACCACATACCCGCCGGTCGCGAACTGCATGCCCACGGCCTGCACCTGGCCATTGGTGTTGTCGACGCTGACCATACCGGCTGCGCCGGCAAAGATGGCAAAGCTGCCATTGGTGAAGGCCGCGTTCAGGTTGCCATCCGAACCGGTCCAGTTGTCGTCTCCAGCGGCCCGCCAGGTTCCGTTTCCTCCGTTGACAACGTCATTGCTTTTTGGACCGGCGTCGCCATCCCAGAAATTGAGGGTCTGGCCGCTGATGTCGACGAGGTTGACCTGGCCCGCGACCGACGTCTGCACCACGTGGTTGGCCGATGTTGTGTCCAGCCCGTTGTCGGCAAGCGCGCCGTCATAGCTGATGACGCGATAGATGCCCGGCCCGAAATTGCCGCCCGGGGCTTCCGTGACATTGATGGTGCCATCGAGCGTCAGATTGCCATGCACGACGGTCAGATCGTTGTAAGCGCCGCCGACCACGCCCGCCTGGCCGAACGAATAGTCGAGGTTCGACCCGGAGGCCAGATCAAGACTGCCATTGATCGTGAGCGTGCCGGGCGTGGCGCCAAGGCCGCCAGGAGCCAGTCTGCCTGCCACGTCAACAAGGACGTCACCGCCGACAACGCCCGTGCCGCCAAGCGTACCCGCGGCGACGATGGTCTGTCCGCTCGCGGCAGTCTGGTCTCCATTGATGTAGAGCCCACCGCCACCGTTGATGATGGTGAAGCCGGAATAGCTATTCTCGGCCGTGAGCACGGTGGTCCCCGTTCCGGCCTGGGTAACGCTGCCGCTGCCGGAGATCGTGCCGTCGAATGTATAAAGGTTGGAGCGATTGAAGCTGAGCGTGCCGTCGTCGACCACATCGCCGAGAACCGCACCCGTCGTGCCGCCAGTGCCCAAAGCCAGGACGCCGCCCGCAATGGTCGTGCCGCCGGTGTAGGTGTTGTCGGCACCGAGGAACAGCGCTCCCGTGCCGGTTTTTGTCAGCCCGCCCGCGCCGTCGATGGTTCCATTCCATGCAAGCGTATTGTCAATCTCGAATGTGCCGCCGCCCGCTTCAAGGGTCGCGTTGCGTCCGGAAGTCACGTTGGACAGGCTGCTCACGTGCAGCGTGCCACCATCGAAAGTGACCTTGCCCGCCGCACTGCCAAGATTGGCGTCGGCCGTGATCAGGACCGTGCCCCCTTTGATGAACGTGCCTCCCTGATAGGTGTTGGTGCCTGCCAGGATGAGTGTGCCGTCGCCTTGTTTGGTCAACGCGCCAACACCCGCGATGGTGCCGCCGAGCGCCAGGTTGGTCGCGCCGTCGATATCGAAAGTGCCGCCGCCGGCGTTGAGCGTCACGAAGCGCCCGGAAGCGATACCGGCGGTAGTGTGCAGCGTGCCGCCGTCAAGCGAAAGAACGCCGGGGAAGCCGCCGAGATTGCTGTCGGAGGAGATCTGCACGGTGCCGCCATTGATCGCGGTGCCGCCGGTATAGGTGTTGGTGCCTGCCAAAACCAGCGTGCCGGCGTCGGTTTTGACCAGTTGCCCGGCCCCCGTGAGGTTCGAGGCGATGGTTGCCGTATAGCCCGCGCTCGCCGCCGAGCCGTCGCCAACGCGGATGATCGACTGCAGCCCAATAAGCCCTACGTCCGCGCCCTGCACCCGGTAGCCGCCGATCGCGAATTGCATGCCGGCAGCCAAAACCGGGCCATTCGTGCCGTCCACCGTCACCGTCCCAGCCGTACCCTGGAAGATGGCGAAGCTGCCATTGGCAAAGGGAGCGGCGAAAAGTCCGGTCGAATCCGTCCAGTTCTGGTCGCCGGCAGCACGCCAGGTGCCGTTGCCGCCATTGACGGCACCGTTGGAATGCGGACCGGCGTCGCCGTCCCAGTAGCTCAGCGTCAGGCCCGCCGAGTTGACCAAATTGACCTGGTTGGCGACCGACGTCTGCACGAAATAGTTCGGATCGGTGACGTTGAGGCCGTTGTCGATCAGCGAGCCGCCATAGTTGAACACGCGATAGATCCCGGGGCCGAAGCTGCCGCCCGATGTCTTCGTAATGTTGAGTGTACCGTCGAGGGTGAGATTGCCGCCGACGTTGATCAGGTCGTTGAGCGCGCCGCCAGGCACATTGGCCTGGCCGAAATCGACGTTGAGGTTGGAATTGCCGAGGGCGAGATTGCCGTTGATGGTCAGCGTGCCGGGCATGCTGCCTGCTCCACCGGCGCTCAACGTGCCGCCGTCGGCGACCGTGACGCTGCCGCCGATGATGCCTGTGCCGCCAAGCGTCGCGCCGCCGGCGACCGAAATCTGCCCGGCCGCGCCCGACTGGTTGCCGTTGACGAGCAGGGTGCCGGCATTGACGTTGGTCGCGCCGCTATAGCTGTTGGTGCCAGTGAGCGTCGTAACGCCGCTGCCGAGCTTGTTGACCGTGCCGCTGCCCGAGATCGCGCCGGCAAAGATGTAATCGTAATCGCTGTTGAGGTTGAAGGCGAGCACGCCGTTGTTCGTAACGGCTGGCGTCGCGAGCGCCCCGGCCGTCGCGCCGTTGCCGATTTGCAGCGTCCCGGACTGTATAGTCGTGCCGGCACTGTAGCCGTGGTTCCCGGTCAGCGTCAGCGCGCCGGCGCCTTGCTTGGAGAGGCTCTCGAAATTGCTGACATTGGCGGCGTCCAGCGTGCGTCCCGCGGCGGCGACCACTTGCAGTGTGTCTCCGACGCCAGTCTCGCCACCGGTACCCGCGTCAACGCCCGCGCCACTGATGACGGCGGTGTCATTGAGCACCAGCGTGTCGTTGCCGGCGCCGAGATTGAGCTGTGCGGCGCCTGTGTTGAGCGTGCCGCTTACGTTGACCGTGTCGTTGCCGGCGCCAAGATTGCCATTGCCGCGCAACGTGCCGCCCGCCGCGATGGTGATGGTGCTTGCGCCGCCATCGCCGGCAAGAGTTGAGAAGCCACCGGCGGCGGCTCCGACCGTGCCGTTGACGGTGAGCGTGCCGGTACCGTTCAAGGCGATCGTCGGTGTGGTGAGGCCGCCGTTGACCTGCAGGACACCCGCGTCAATGCGCGTGGCGCCGATATCGTTGCCGGCTTGCGTCAGCACGGTCGCGCCCGTCCCGATTTGCGCGATCGTGCCTGGGCCGCTGAGAAGGCCGGTGAAATTGAACGTGTCGCTGCGGTTGAACGACAAGGTTGAGGTGGCAGCATTGACGATCACGTTGCCGGCGCCGGCGTTGCCGGTGGTGCCGCCATTGCCGATCATCAGATTGCCGTTGTTGATGACGGTGTTGCCGGTGAAAGTGTTGTTGCCGGTGAGCGCCCAGGTGCCGGCATCGTTCTTGGCCAGCGTGGTTGCACCGCCGGCGCCGTCGGCGATCGCCCCGCCCATGATGTTGAGCGCGGTATTGGTGCCGCCGAGCGCGATGGTGCGCGGGCCGCTGCCGGAATAGGTAACCGCGGCCGTGTTGCTGAAGACGACGGCGCCCGTGCCTGAGGATTCGATGAAGCTGGTGCCGGCCGAGAGCGTGAACAGCCGGTCAGTCGTGTCGCCGCTACCGGTGTAGCGCAACGTCGAGCCGTTGCCGATCACCAGATTGGCCGCCGCGTTGGACGAGGCGCCGATGCTGCTTGCCTGGCCGCCATTCGCCAGCTTGCTGACGCCGAGCACACCGCCATTGATCGTGGTGATGCCGGCGTAGCTGCTGTTTTGATTGTTGAGGATCCAGGTGCCGGCGCCGTCCTTGGTCAGCGAGGTCACGCCGGCGCCGTTGTTGGTGATCTGTGCGGCAAGGCTGTTGTTGCCGGTGTTGGTGCCGCCGAGCGCCAGCGTCTGGCTCGTGCCGAGAGCCGAGAATGCGATCGCTCCGGTATTGGTGAAGGCGATCGCGCCGGTGCCGGAGGATTCGAGCCGGCTGCCGGCCGAGGCGCCGAGCGTGAACAGGCGATCGGTGCTGTCGCCCGTGCCGACATATTGCAGGGTGCCGCCGGTGAGGACGAGGTTGGCCGCAGCACTGCTCGATGCGCCGATCGCGCTGTTGACGCCGCCATTGGCCAGGCACGAGACCTGCAGCACGCCGCCTCTGACAGTGGTGCTGCCGGTATAGGAGCTCGCGCAGCCGCTGAGCGCCTGGGTGACGGTTCCGCCCTTGATGATCCCGCCGCTGCCGCTGATCGCGCCGGCAAAACCGGCCGCGCTGACGTTCGAGGCGATCGTCAGCGTCGCCGTGCCAAGCGTGACATTGCCGCCTATGGCGCCACCGCCATTCAGATAGGAGATGGAGGTGCTGAAATTGTTGAGATCGAGTGCGACACCGGCGGTGTTGTTCAGGCCGAATCCACCCGCTCCGATGGCGCTGCTGGAGCCGGCGCGCAGGATGCCACCTGTGACTGTCGTGATGCCGGTATAGGTGTTGTTACCGGACAGGACGAGCGTGCCTGCGCCGTCCTTCCGGAAGGCGCCGGCACCGACGATCGGGCCGCTCACGCCGAGCACGGTGGCGGCATTCACCACGTTGATGGCCCCACCGGTAGTGGCAAGTGTGATGCCGCGGTCGATGCTGATGCTGCCGCCGGTATAGGCAAGGACGCCGCCATTCAGGCCAAGGTTGGCGGAGGCGCTGGTCGAAGCGCCGATGCCGCTTGCCTGGCCGCCATTGGCAAGGCAATCCACGCTGAGCGTACCGCCGATGATGTTCGTCGCGCCGGTATAGGTGTTGTTGCAGCCGACAAACGTCTGGGTGCTGCTATTGTCCTTGGTGAGGCCGCCGGCCCCGGTGATGGCGCCGCTGAAGCTGACGGTCGTGCCGCCGACCGTCAGGGTCGCTCCGCCGAGGCGAACGGTACCGCCATTCGCGCCGCCTCCCGACAACCCGCCGACCTTGTTGTTGAAACCGTTCAGGTCGAGCGTGACGCCGGCGAC
>NZ_RZTF01000039.1:8469-21942 GCF_004023175.1 Mesorhizobium sp. M7A.F.Ca.MR.362.00.0.0 | reverse complement strand
GGCGACATCCGCCAAATTCATGGCATTGGGACCACCAAAGGCCTGGGTCGATCCGGCGCGCAACGTGCCGCCGTCAATGAATGTCGGACCGTTGTTGCTGTTGGTGCCCGAAAAAACCAGAGTGCCGGCGCCGGCTTTGTGAAACGGCACGGCGCCAACCACCGTGCCGCTGACGGTGAGCGTCGTTGCCGCATTGGTGACATCGAGCGAGCCACCCGCGCCTCCGTTGAGCGTGAAGCCGCGATCGGTGCTGGCGGTCGCCCCGGATATTGCAGCGTTCCGCCGGTCTGGATCACGAGGTTCTCGGCATCCGAGGACGATGCGCCGATACCGCTCGCCACACCGCCATCGGCCAGCGTGTTGACCGACAGCGTACCGGCGGAGATCGTCGTGATGCCGGTATAGGTGTTGGCGGCATTGCCAAGTGTCAGCAGGCCGGCGCCGGTCTTGTTGAATCCGGCATCGTCCGAACCGACGACCACGCCGCCGAAGCTCAGATTGCCGCTGTCGACCTGGATCGTCCGCGGTGCACCACCATTGACCAGGGTAAAGCCGCGGTCGGTCGTGCCCGCACCGACGCCGGTATATTCCAGCGTACCGCTTTCGAGCACCAGGTTCGCCGAAGCCGCGCCCGAAGCGCCAATGCTGCTCGCAGAGCCGCCATTGGCGACGCTGTCGATGGCCAACGTGCCGCCGCTCAGCGTCGTGCCCCCGGTGTAGCTGTTCGCGCCGGTCAGCGCGACCTTGCCGGCGCCGCCCTTGGCGAAGCTGGTTGCGCCGCCATTGTCGACGATCGTCGACGCGATCGTGAAGGTACCGGTGCCCGTGCTGTTTTCGAGCACGCCCAGCGTACCGCCGCCGGTCGCGCCGGTGATCGAGCCGCCGGTGATGGTCTGACTGGCATTGTTGACGCTGGAGGCGACAATGATCGTGCCGTCCACGCCGAGCGTGTTGCTGGCGCCGACGGTGACTATGGAGTTGGCCGCGGCGGTGTATTTGATGCCGCCGAGCTGGACGTTGCCCGCAACGGTGTTGGCGAACGGGGTGTTGGCCGCCCCGCCCGCGTCACTGACCACGTCGCCGGTCAGCCAGGTGCTGGCATTGTCCTTGTTTGCATAGGCGGTGAAGGCGTTGATGGCTCCGCCGCTGACCTGCGCGTAGTCGGTGCCGTTGACGGTTGCCCAGCTGAGCGCGCCATCGCCATTGGTCGTGGTGATGCTGCCGCTCGTCGGCAGCTTGAAATCGAGCAGGCCGCCGGTGTGCGTGATCGCGCCGAGGTTGAGCGTCATGCTGCCGCCCACACCGGCTGTCGCGACGATCTGGTTGTTGCCCGCGCTGACGTTCAGACCGTCGAAAGTCTGGCTGTTTGCCACGCCCGCTGCGCCGGTCAGTGTGACCACGCCGCCGGCCAGGTTGAGGCCGGACGAGCCTGAGATGATGTTGCTGGTCGGCGCTCCTGGCGCGGCGAAGTTCAGCGCCAGGGTGCCGCCATTGACCGTGGTGTCGCCGGTATAGGTGTTTGCCCCGCTCAGCGTGAGCGTGCCGGTGCCGCGCTTGATGAGGCCGCCGCCGCTGGTGGCGCCGTCGGCGATAACGCCGGCATAGCTGGTGCTGGCGGCGCCGTTGATCGTCAGATCGGCGCCGTTGAGAGTCACGCTGCCGCCCGCGCCGGCGAGCGACGTGGCCGTGGTATCAAAGCCATTGAGGTCCAGCGTGCCGCCATTGACGACCACCGCGTTGGGCGCGCCGAACGCGTTGGCGCTGCCGGCCCGCAGGGTTCCGCTGGTGACGGTAGTCGACCCGACATATGTGTTGGCGCCGCTGAGCAGCCAGCTGTTTCCCGCCGCGCCGTTCATGACCAGATTGCCGTTGCCGGAAATCGCGCCCGAAAAGGTGTTGCCGCCGGCGAAGCTGCCGCCAAGCGTGAAGGTGTCGCCCGGATTGGCTGGATTGAACGAGGCCGCGCCGCTCAGCGCCAGCGAGCCGGTGCCATCATTGAGGATCGCGCTGGCGCCGTTGAGCGACAGTATGCGGTCGGTGCTGGCCCCCGCGCCGGTATAGGACAATACGCCGGTGTTGAGGTTGATGATTGAGCCTGAACCCAGCGAGCTGGCGGCCCCCTGGTTCGCCAGTGAACTGGCCTTCACGGTAACGGTCTGGATCGTGACGGCACCACCAAAGGTGTTGGCTCCACCCAATGTGATAGTGCGGTTTGTCCCGCCGCCCATGAATATGAAGGGCCGGGTTGCAAGGTTGCTGCTGATGACGCCCAGCACTCCAAGGTCCGCCGTCTGCGCGTTCAGAATGACAGATGCTGCAAACCCGCCGCCCGCTGTCATGTCTCCGGTTACGGTCAGCGTGCCGGTTCCCTGATTTGTCAGGGCGGAGGAGCCGGTGCTAGGCGCCATGTTCCAGCTGCGGTTCGAAGTATCGCCGCTGCCGGTATAGACGGCGGAGGCATTGCGGACGAAGACCGTTCCGTTGGCCACCGTGGTTGCCGCGCCGAGCGCGCTTGCCTCGCCCAGGTTGCCGATCGATGTGAAGTACAGGTTGAAGCTGTCGGTAGCGACCGCCCCGGTGAAATCATTGGTATCATCGCTCAGCACCGTCTGTGCGACCAGGGAAAAGCCGCCGGCGCCGGTGATGTGCGCAGAGCCGACACCTCCTCCAATGGCGGCGGTGCCGGAGAGCAGCGTAACAACGCGGCTAGCGGCGAGCGCGCCAGTGCTTTGCAAAATCGTGCCCGCCGACAAGGTGATGCCATTGCTGGCGGCGCCGAGCGCCGAATCGCCACTGACGTTCAACCTACCCGCGGTCACATTGATACCGCCGCCGAAGGTATTGGCGCCGGTGAGGGTCAGGGTACCCGCTCCCGCCTTGGTCAGTCCCGCAGTGCCGGCCAGAATCGAACTGATGGTTGCGACACCGTTGGTGGTGATCGTCGGGGTGGCACCGGCGAGTGTCAGCGTGCTGCCCGTGACCGTATAGGTCGTGTTGGTGTTGATGGTCAGGCTGTTCGCGGTGATCGGCGCGCCCAGCGTCACTGTGGCGATTGTTCCGCTGGCGCCGCCGAAGATGGCATTGTCGAGAGCGGCGTTGCTCCACGGCGTATAAGGACCACTGACGCCGTCGCTGTTGGGACTCCACCGATTGGAGCTCACGTCCCAGGTCCCAGTGCCGCCAGTTCCGGCCGCCGTGCCGTTGGGATCCCAGTTTCTGTCGGCGGTGGCGGCCGGCCCCGTGGCCAGCGTCATCAGCAGGACCGCTGGCAGGAGCGGGGCGGCCAACGCCCGCGCCGCCGCGGAGGCCGGCTGCGCCATATGAGCGGCGTAGCTCGCCGCTTCGCCCTTCCACTTGGTCATCCGGCCACCGCGCAGTAGCTGGGAGAAGATAGGCCTATCTGCTTGCCTCGCCGCCCGTCCCTTGGGACCCGGTAGCGCTTGAGAGGATGCGCGCCTAGGATGAAGGTGGCCGGCTTTCAGCCTCGGGTCGCCGGCACTGTCGCCGCCGTCCTTCTGGTCATGGATGGTCCCGCCGCAGGCCAACCCAGCCATGTATCCCCCTACATTAGAAAGTCTTAATGCAATGCATCCCAAGGAATCAGGACACTGGCGCCAACATGGGCATGGAAACATCCGGACGTATTTCAAAAAGGTACGACGTTTGACAAAAACGTCCGACGCGCTTTGTTT
Source organism: Mesorhizobium sp. M7A.F.Ca.MR.362.00.0.0 (assembly GCF_004023175.1). Classification (NCBI taxonomy): domain Bacteria; kingdom Pseudomonadati; phylum Pseudomonadota; class Alphaproteobacteria; order Hyphomicrobiales; family Phyllobacteriaceae; genus Mesorhizobium; species Mesorhizobium sp. M7A.F.Ca.MR.362.00.0.0. The sequence continues at coordinate 18,250 of NZ_RZTF01000039.1, read as the reverse complement.
TGATTAGACACTTCTACCGGAGTGTTACTGGAATATCACAACTCATTATTTCGTAACGCTAATATTGCCTTAACTGATGCCCGAAATCGCACGCTAGATTGAGGATCGAAAGCGGGTCGGGGTCGCGCCCCGGAACTTCCTCATCGCAGCTGTCAAATGACTCTGGCTTGAAAACCCGCTTAGATAGGCAACCTCCGCAATGGTCATGTCTCGGTTCGATAACAGACGCGTGGCGTGGTCGAGCCGGAGGTCCAAAAGGTAGCGATGCGGCGTCATCCCAAAGCTTCGGCTAAACGCTTGGGTGAAATGCTTCGGTGAAAGCTTTGCAAGTGCGGCTAGCTCGCCGACAGATATCTTGCGGGCGAGGTTGATTCGCAGGAACTCCTGCAGTTTCTGCGCGGACTGCCTGGAAAGACCGCCCTTGAACTGCTCCGGCCCGCTGGTTCGTATGGCATATGCGTGAAGCACGTGAATGCCCAGGATCGCGATCAGCTGCTCGACGTGGAAGCGGTTTGCGCCCTCCTTCTTCGTGAGCTCCGTCTTGAGCAGTTGGGCGACACGCAACGCATTGTCGTCCCGTGTGCCCAGGGGCGGAGGCGTCAGCTCCGTTTCCACTGGGCCAAATTGCTGCCTGGCCAGTTCTTTGAGACTGTCGTCCGGGTAGACGATAGTGGCGCTCTCCCGCGCCTGTGATAGACGCAGCCGCGCTTCAAGATGTGCCGGCTTGACAATGATGCTTCCTGCCGGCGCGTCATAGCGCTCGGCCTTGCCCCCTCCAAGTGTGGCACACACGGGTGCGGCCTCGAGACCGACAAAGACAACGTGTTCACTCGCCTCGAAGGTGTGCAGCCCGGGTGGCATGAGGGAATAGGTCGCCCTGCCCCGCTGTGTCGCAATCGTCCACTCACCGGTAATCGAAGAAACAGACTGCAAATCCTGATCGGATGAATTGAAGCCGTCATCAAGCTCGTGATCAGAAGAAATCATGTTAGTCCGTCGGTGTCATGGGCGGCAGGAAACACATTCACGGCATCTATTAGAATTCTCTAATTTATATAACACTCTTCCATGCAGCCTGGCTGAGCTTCTTTACCATTTGGGATGTAAACTGTTCCTCGAATGACCCGGTTCCCGGTCGTTCGATTTTGATTCCACTTAACGATGGTACAGCAGTTCTGTACCACACAAACGCAACGTTTGTGGACCAGAGTTAAGCGGCTCTGCCCAGCGAAGTGGCTGCATCCGACCGCGTCTTGGCTCAATCATCGCCTCTGCCGTCCATGCGATGCTGGGCGAGCGAACGATAGGTTTGCTACGGGCCTCGTCCGTGCAGTAGACGGCTGAAGGAGCGTCTCGCCGATCGCGCTTTTAAGTCGGCACATAGGCTCCGAGTGTCACTCAATTTGACCAAACCCAGCCGCGAAAAAATCCCATCGAAAGATTGCCGCGCACAGATGCCGACGCATATTGGTCGAGGTTTGAACCGCGGTTGGACGCGCGAGCCACAAAATATCCAACGATGGTGACGGACATTGCGTGACTCCGAACAGCGCCCAATCGAGAACCCACCAGAGCAGCAGCGCCTCCGGGGCTTTTGACTAAAGCGTGGAGGACCGGGAGAATGCGAGGTCGAAGCTGGATCCGGCAAATGCGGCTGGCCGAAGCCCAAATGCTCAGGGAACAGATCGTCCGACTGGAAACTGAGCTACTTACCCAGACAGGGGCTGCCAAGCCAAGAAGGCTTACCGAGCTCGGCTACCACATTCATTCCAGCAAATCGCGGCTTCAACGGCTGGAACGCTGCATCTCTGCCCTGCAATCGGCCGATCGGCGGCGAGTAGAACACAGGCCCCAGCAGGTCTAGTGTGTTCCTGCACTAGCTTTGGCCGTCGACATGGACGGCCGTTACCGCCAGGAAGCTCACATCGAACGTCCGCCACTGGATCGAGCTGCCCCTGAGAACTCGGAATGTGCGCTTTTTGAGCGGTACTGAGAGAGATCCTAGCGTCGGGGGTTGGGCGCCAAGCTGCCGTTCACACTTGGAAGTCATGCCGTCGCGCTATCGGGCGCAACGTGCCACTGGGGTCGATCCCTGCAAAGGCATGGAAAAGCCGAAACTAGTATCCCACTTTGTCCATGAGCACCCGCAATTTGGGCTGTGGAGTGACCCAGAAAGTTCGAAAAGCTTCCAGGAACCCCAGCCAGTTTAATTTCATAAGCTTTTGGCCTTTTCCTCAAAATATTTACCAACATCGATCCGGCTGGCGTCAAAATCTCGGAAGCTGCAAGCGGTCAATCTCACGCGCAATGATTTTCACAGGAAATCGAACCAACCATCGGACCGACCTTCCCCTTTCGACGTCGTTATTCGCGGACGACGCCTTAGTTCGCCGCGGCGTCGAGAAATCGCTTCGCTAGCGCGTTGCTAGCGAAGCGCCCGATCTCTTCATAGTCGGGCTGATCCTGTGCATTATCTGGAGACCTTAAGACGACAAAATCACTCGCATCCGGTACAATGAGACGCGTGAGGTCTTCACTTTCAATTGGTGTAGCATGACGAGCGCCGCAATTTGGACAGTCATCGTCGCACATGCATGACCATTCGTCGACCCAATGTTCGCCGCACCTGTAGCATTCATAATGGTTTGCATACCAAGACATTTAGGCATCGTCCCTTTGCTCGGCCTTCAAAAACTCTCTTTCCTCAAGCGATAGCGGCCGCGGGCCACAAACTCGAGATATCCGTTGTCTCTGAGGAACTGCAATTGCTGACGAATCTTCGGTCTTACATTTCTGTTGTTCGGGTACAGAGCGCTCAGTTTCTTTTCGAAGGCGTAGATTTGTTCGATGTCGAAATCCGTCGCGCCGATCATATCGACACATCTCATTACTTCAATTAGCCAGCCACGAGCATCTGCCTTTTCCTCACGCAGAAAAAGGGTGTGCTGCCATTTTGCGACGACGACCTCCTTAGGGATCGGGACGCTGTTTCTAACCACAAATATTCGGCCCGCATCCGGGATGCGATGGAGCAGAATATTGGAACCAATCCAACCCGCCCTCCTCGCTGTCGGCGCCAGTGGGCTCCTCCTCTCGATGATGTCTGGTACGAAGAAATGCTTTGGAATAACGCAAACATGCCTTACCGTTTTTTGCGTCAAGTCATAATTCAGCAATATCAAATTCGGGTTGGTCGATGACGCCAATCTGTCAATTTTGGTAAAATAGGCTCCGTCGGCGACCTTCGTGCCAAATGCCTTCTTTTGGCTTTTCAGCTCGAATTGATCATTGCAATTGCTGCAGAAGAAGTCGGCAACCGGCAAATTAGCGATGAATTTTTCTAGACGGGGGCTTCCACAATTTGGGCAATAAATCCATTGGGAAGCCCACTGCTCGGTCCAAACTCTGGCTTGTTGTGATCCACTGTTATATTTTGCTTGTGTCTCTTCAAAACCAAATTTCATTCGCGGCTAAGACCATCTGTTTGCGGACGCCAAGAGCTTGAACTTACAGTTCGGCAATGGGCGAGCAAGAGCTTCTTGGCTGGCGCAGCCGGTTTGCCCTTGTCTCCACGGACGATATCTGCATTTTGTCGGACCGAGCATACATGGATCGCTTCAACCTCGGCGCCTAACGTCGCCCCATCACCACCCAATCAGCCGAAACCCAGCGCTGGTTCGATATCGGCCTCAACTGGTGCTACGGCTTCAACCATGAAGAAGGCATCAAGTGTTTCGAGAAGGCGCTGGAGACGGATCCGGACTGCCCGATGGCCCATTAGCATCGCCTATGCCGCCGGGCCTTTCTACAATCTGACCTGGAAGGAGCATGGCGCGGCTGAGGCCAACAGCGCGACCAAGCGTTGCTTTGAGCATGTCCAGTTGGCGCGCGCCAATGCGGCTGCCGCCGGCGCCGGCGAGAATCCCGGAGCGAAAAAGATTGTTGGCCGCAGGCTTGTGCTACTGGCTAAGCTTCATGAAAAGCTCCTCCACAAGGCCGCGTCATGCTCACTGATAGCCAGTACATTCTCGAACGCATCCGCCAAGGCTGCGTGACGCTTTCCGATGGCGAGTTCGTCATCGACAGGCTGGTGAAATATTTCGGCAATGGAAGGATCCGCTGGCATGTCGAATTCCGTGGGCATCGCATCGAGCTGACGACAGGCCAGCTTAAGAAGCAGCCGACCTTCCGCAGGAAGATATTCGAACAGGCTGGGGTGCTGCCGCCCCAGCGTGCCGGGACCGACTACAGACGATGGGCACTCGATCTGAGGAAGAATGCCATCGAGCTTCCGTGGCGGGATAGGCCGGTGGACGCCGGCTTCGCCATCGACAGGCTCGCCAGCCACGGCGACGGGCGCTGGACGGTCGAATACCAGGGCAAGGCCATCAAATTCACGACGACGAAACTCCGCAGGCAGGTGAGTTTCCGCAAACGCATGCTGGCCAAGGCCAAGGTGTTGCCGCCCGAGTTGGCCCCGGCCGCCTATCGCAAGTGGATGGACTGGCTCATCCAAAACGCCACCGAGGCTGCTCCGCAGGCCGGCGATGCCCTGATGACGGAGAAAAGCTGGCTGGACGACCTGCCTGAGCTAGCCGGCTGGCAAGATGAAACACCGTCCCGAGAGACCAGCTAAAAGCGGCGACAGTATCCAAATGCAAGCAGCGATGGCACTCGTTGCGTTTGCCATGCCTGCCAGTTTCGGCACACATTGATGGCGAAGGTAGTCTGACCAGAGCTGGCTCGCTGGCAATCAGAATTGAAATGAGACCACATGGACCGCTTCGACCTCGGCACCTACCGCCGTCCCATCTCCACTCGTTCTTCAGAAACCCAGCGTTGGTTCGATGTTGGCCTCAACTGGTGCTACGGCTTCAACCATGAGGAAGGCATCAAGTGTTTTGAGAAGGCGCTCGAAACAGACCCTGAATGTCCGATGGTGCATTGGGGCATCGCCTATGCTGCCGGGCCTTTCTACAATCTGACCTGGAAGGAGCACGGCGACGCCGAAGCCGACAGCACGACGAAGCGCTGCTTCGAGCATGTCCAGCTGGCGCGGGCCAATGCGGCTGCCGCCAACGAGATCGAGAAGCGGCTGATCGAGGCGCTGGCCGCCCGCTTTCAGAAGCCGCACCGGGTGAGCCCGGAGGAATTCGAACGGTGGGATGACAGCTATGCCGCCGCGATGCGGCTTGTGTATCGGGACTTTCCCGACGACCATGATGTGATGGCACTGCTGGTCGAAGCGCTGATGATGCGCACGGTGCGGCGGCTGTGGAACCTCAAGACCGGCGCGCCGGCGCCGAATTCCGATGTCGTCGAAGCGCTCGACGTCTGCGAGCGGTCGATCCGGCTTGCCGATGCGGCCGGCGCAGTACAACATCCGGCGATCGTCCACCTGCACATCCATCTCCTGGAAATGTCCACCATGCCGGAACGCGGCATCCGGTCGGCGGATCTGCTCGGCGAGATGTGCCCCGATGCCGGGCACATGAACCACATGCCGGGGCACATCTATGTGCTGTGCGGCGAGTATGAGAAAGCCAAACGTGCCAGCGAAAAGGCGGTACGCGCCAACGACCTCTATCTCGCCTATGCGGACGAGCCGACCTACTATTTGCTCGGCTGCTGCCACGATCTGCACCTGATGATGTTCACCTGCATGTTGTCGGGCCAGTACCAGCCTGCACTGTGGGCCGCCGACAGAGTGCGCAGCCTGGTCGCGCGCGACGTGGTCGCCATCCCCGGCCGGCCAAAGCTCACGCAGACGGTGGAAGGCTACCATGCGATGAAATCGCATGTGCAAGTGCGCTTCGGCCGCTGGCAGGAGATCATCGACGAACCGGCGACCGCGGAGCCAGGCCTCTATGTACTGACGGCGGCCATGCAGCACTACGCCAAGGGTGTCGCCCATGCGACGCTCAGGCAATTTGCTGAAGCCGAGCGCGAGCGCGAAGCGTTCCATCGGCATCTGAAAGGCATTGCGCCCGAGCGGCGCTTCCTCAGCAACCCGACGCAAGCCTCGCTGGCTGTCGGTGCCGCCCTGCTCGACGGCGAGCTGGCGTACCACCAGGGCCGTCATGAGGAGGCGTATAGCCATTTGCGGCAGGCCGTCGAGCTTGACGACAATTTGTCCTACACCGAGCCGTGGGCCTGGATGCACCCGCCGCGCCACGCGCTGGCGGCGCTGCTTCTGGACCAGGGCCACGCACAGGAAGCAGAACAGGTCTATCGCGACGACCTCGGCCTGAGCGGCACGGTGCAGCGCTGCGGCCAGCATCCGAACAATGTCTGGGCATTGCACGGGCTGGTGGAATGCCTGAAACGGCGCGGCGAGACTGATGAATTGCCGATATTGCAGACAAGCCTTGCCGCGGCGCTGGCCAGGGCGGATGTGCCGATCACCTCGTCCTGCCTGTGCAGGACGAGCGCGCAGCAAGGCTGCTGTCACTGACGCGAAGTCAGCCTGCCGCCACTGTTGCGGCCGATCGGCTCGCCAAACAAATTGTCGGCCGATCATCGTTGGCGGTGGAACCCTCGCCGCCCAGTCGTGTCACCTGCCGATCAGCCCAGGCTCCACGCTTTGTCTCGTATCACGCCTCCCTCGATCAGCACCGAGCAGTCTATCTCATCGTGAAGTTGGGCGTTTGGGTCGGACGAAAGCCAGGAAGCATAGGACCGAAGCTGCTTGAGCCTGGCTGTTTTCTCAAGCCGGGCCTGGCGCTCGTCCTCGGCTGCCGGTCTTCTGTCCTTCTGGGCAGGAAATTGCATGCTGGCTCTCCTCGGTCACCGAGCTGCGCTTCGACTTGAAGCCAACACATGCGCTGGCGAGAGTCGCCATCCATCTGGATGATGGCGGACCCTTATCAACAATGCACCCGCGCCACCGCCGGGTGCTCCCTGGTCCGGGTTCGCTGCGGCGCATCGGCACTCGGCAGTCGGACGCAGCCAGGGGAATGGAACCAGATCGGCCGTGCGACGTCATAGAAGCAGGTGCTCATACAGGAGTGTGACCTCCATGATCAGGCTCGTTCTTGCCGCTGCCGCCATGCTCGTCATGGCATGGGATGCAACGGCGGCGGCAAAACTGGACGCGGTCACCGTCAACAACGCCCAATTTGACGGCAGCGAAGCGAAAGGCGTCAGTGCGACCGTTCTGAAGGCGCAAATCCTCCTGGATCGTGCACGCTTCTCGCCAGGCCTGATCGATGGCCGCCAAGCAGAGAACTTCAGCCGGGCAGTCAGTGCGTTTCAAGCGGCCAACGGATTGCCTGCCGACGGCAAGCTTACCCGCGAGACATGGGACAAGCTGGTCGCGAGCTCCTCGCGCCCGGCGCTTGAGACCTACGAGTTGACGCGCAAGGATGTGCGTGGACCCTTCACCAGGCGAATTCCGGCGCGCATGGAGAGGATGGCCCGCCTGCCCCGGCTCGCCTATCACAATGCCCTGGAAAAGATGGCGGAGCGCTTCCACAGCAGCGAGGAACTGCTTGAACGGCTCAATCCCGGCATCGGCTTCAGGAAGGCGGGGCAAAAGCTGCTGGTGCCAGCTGTAACCCGAGGTGATCCGCCGCAAGACATTGGGAACGTCGAGGTCGACAAGAGCGCTCGCCAGGTTCGCGTGCTCGACCCTTCCGGCAAAGTGCTTGCGACGTACCCCGCCTCGATCGGGAGCCAGGAGAAGCCCGCGCCGAGTGGCGAGGCAGAGGTCAAACGCGTGGTGCGCCACCCAACCTATCACTACGATCCCGAGTTTGCCTTCAAGGGGGTGAAGACGAAGCGCCCCTTCACGATCGCTGCCGGGCCAAACAATCCGGTGGGATCGGTCTGGATCGACTTGTCCATCGACAGTTATGGCATTCACGGGACTCCGGACCCAGGCAAGATCGGAAAGACCTTCTCGCATGGTTGCATCAGGCTGACCAACTGGGATGCCGAAGACCTCGCCTCCGAAGTGCAAAAAGGCACGAAGGTCGTCTTCAGGGAGGAAGCGGCAGGATCGGCCGAACAAGGATCGCAGTAGGCAGGCGCTACGGGCTAACCCACTTTCAACCGTGTGACTGGGGTCACCGAAGGCGTTGGGCGGCCCCCTACCCCAGCCACTTCTCGTAGTCGGACACCAGCAGATGGACCGGGGCAACGTCTTCGTCGATGTTGGAAAAACGGCCGATCGGTTCGCGAAACACATTGTCGGTGAGGTCGTCGTTGACGGTCGAGACCTCGCCGATCAGCACGTCCTTGCCCTCGGCCCAGAAGGCATGCCAGACGCCGGGCAAGAGCGTGACGCTCTGGCCCGGGTCGAGCTTCAGGAGCCCGCCCGCAGGCAGTCTGTGGATGGTTCCATCGACCGGCACCGAAACCTCGGCCTTGGGATCAATGCCGCCGTCGCGGTCATGCATGAACAGTTCCAGCACCAGCTTGCCGCCGCCACGGTTGATGATGTCCTCGGCCTTGATGTTGTGGCGGTGCATCGGCGACAGCTGGTCCTTGCGCGAGATCATGATCTTCTCGGCATAGAGCATGCCCATGCCCTTCTTCATGTCCTCGTACCGACCGTTGCGAACGGTGAACAGGAACAGCCCGAGCTCCTTGAACTTCTCCTGGCCGTAATCGGTGATGTCCCAGCCGAGCCGCGAGGTAAACACGGCCGCGGAATCGGCTTGGCGTGCCTTCGCCTCCTGCGGCGACCAATAGGCGAAGGGCGGCATGATGTAGCCGAACGAGCGGATGAAAGCGTCGGCTTCGCGGATGATGTCGTTGATGGCGGAGCGCTTCATGATCATGATCCCTTCGTATCGATTTGTCTGGCAAATCGCATAGCCGAACGCCGATGCGGTGTCGATCCATCTCGCCATCCTGTCCGGCGTGCGCAGGGCGTATGGACCACAGATCCGCTTGCCTGGCCGCGTGACATCACGGATTTTCAGGGCCATAAAACCTACGGATTCCTCATGGGGTGAAAGATGATGCCGACCGTTCACGATCTCGATACGCCATCCATCCTGATCGACGCCGCGCGCGCGGAAGCCAACATTGCCCGCGCCCAGGCGCATGCCGACAAGAACGGGCTGAAGCTCCGGCCGCATATCAAGACGCACAAATTGCCCTACTGGGCGAAGAAGCAGATAGCGGCCGGCGCCGTCGGCATCACCTGCCAGAAGATCGGCGAGGCCGAGGTGATGGCCGATGCCGGGCTGACCGATATTTTTCTTCCCTACAACATCCTTGGGCGCGCCAAGCTGCAACGCCTTCTGGCGCTGCACGGGCGCGTCACCCTGTCGGTGACAGCGGACAGCATGGAGACGCTCGAAGGGCTGGCAACCACCTTCACCGATGCCGGCCATCGACTGCCGGTGCTGGTCGAATGCGACACCGGCATGGGACGCTGCGGCGTGCAGTCGGCTGATGAAGCGGTTGCGCTGGCAAGACAGATCGACAGAGCCGGTGGCCTCACCTTCGGAGGACTGATGACCTACCCGGCCGCCGGGCGGGCAGCGGAGGCCGAAGCCTGGCTCGCCGGGGCCAAGCAGGTACTTGCCGCGTCGGGCCTCGCCTGCGACCGCATCTCCAGCGGCGGCACGCCGGATATGTGGCGCTCCAGCGATACATCCGTTGTCACCGAGTATCGTCCAGGCACCTACATCTATCTCGACCGCTATCAAGTCGCCAAAGGCGTCGGCGGCCTCGACGACTGCGCACTGACGGTGCTGTCGACGGTGGTCAGCCATCCCACAGCGACGCGCGCTATCCTCGATGCCGGCAGCAAGGCGCTGTCCAGCGA
>NZ_RZTF01000039.1:0-8459 GCF_004023175.1 Mesorhizobium sp. M7A.F.Ca.MR.362.00.0.0 | reverse complement strand
ATTTCGGCGAGTTGCTCGGCGTGTCGGGAGCGCGGGTGACCAGTCTGAGCGAGGAGCACGGCACCGTCACGCTTTCGGGCGACGGCAAGCTGCGCATCGGCGAGCGCGTGCGTGTCGTACCCGACCATTGCTGCGTCGTCACCAATTTGTTCAACGAGGTCAATCTGGTCGACGGCGACAAGGTGCTGGAAACGCTGCTGGTGGCGGCGCGCGGAAGGATGGGGTGAGACCGACGCGCCCGAACTGAACGCCACTCAGCGTTGAAGAACTGGACCCAGCGCCGCTTTCAATGGATCGAGGGCGTCGCCGTAGAGTTTCCAGCGCTCGACCGAGGATGAATAGATCGGCTGGCGCACCTGCCAGCGGCTCGGCGTCCGCACCGTGCGCTCGGTTTCGTGGAAACGGAGGCAGGCATCGTCCCATTCAATCCCGAGGAACCCGATCAATCCACGCGCTCGGTTTTCGAAATCGGCCACCGTTTCTTCGTAGGGCATGTCGTGGATATCAAGCGGGACGACCTTGGCCCAATGGCGCATCAAGCGGTCATATTGCCGGTAATACTGCCCCAGCTTGTTCAGATCGGCATTGTAGCCATGCGCTTCGGAAAAATTATGCATGAAACAGGACGTGCAATTGTCCATCGGGTCGCGCCGGCAATGGATGATGCGGGCATTTGGCAAGATGAGGCTGATGAAGGCCAGCAGTTCGAAATTGTGCGGCATCTTGTCGACGACCAGCCGCGCCTTGCTGTTGCGCTTGTTGAGATCGTCAAGATATTTCGAGCCAAGCACTTTCGCCTTGGCCGGAGTGAGCGCCGCCATAGCCTTGGTGAAGACAGAAGGATCGAGTTTGTCGAACCCGAGTTCACCGGCCAACGAGCGAATGGTCGGCAGTTCGCCCGCGCCATAGATGTCGCGATGACTGGCGCATATCTGCTCGGTCAGCGTTGTTCCCGACCGTGGCATGCCGACGATGAAGACCGGGCGTCTCGACGGATTTCCCAATTTTGGCCGCGCCGCGAAGAAGTCGGCATCGAAAGTGTCGATGAAGCTGTCGTAAAGCTGGGTGTGCCGGTCAATGTCGAAATCATTGCCGGAAATTGCCTTGGCCTGCGCGAAATGGCGGATGGCCAGGCGATACTCGCGCTGATCGTTGAGCATCTTGCCGGCGGCGTGGTGCAGCACCACCCGCTCGCGATCGGTTGTCATGGGCAATTCCAGGCGAGCCCGTATTAAAGGCAACGCTGGATCGTCCTTGACCGCCCGGCGCGCTAGCGCCATTCCGGCCAGCGCCTCGACATGGCTCGGGTCGATGGCAAGCGCGCGGCCAAAACATTCGACCGCCTCGGCCTGCCGGCCGATGTCGGTGAGCAGATCGCCCATACCGGCAAGGGCCGTCAGCGACTGGCTGTCGACCGCCAGCGCCCGGCGATAGAAACCTTCGGCGACGTCGCCCTCGAGCTGGCTGCGGTAGGACCGGCCGAGATTGCACAAAGCTTCGATGAGCCGGCCGTCGAGCGCGATCGCCTTCTTTAGATGTTTGCGGGCGCGCTCGATGTCACCGGTGACATTATAGGCGTTGCCGAGATTGTTGCGGAAGATAGCGTTGCCCGGTTCGAGCTTGACCGCCCTTTCCATATAGGCAATGGCGGCGTCATGATGCTCGGCCTCGATGGCCAGAGTGCCCATGAGGTTCAGCGCCATGGCATTTTTCGGCTGCGTGCGAAGCACCGTCTGGTAGCAGAACTCGGCCTCGCGAAAACGCTTGCGCCGTTGCAGGTCGATGCCGCGCTGCAATGTCTTTTCCGCCGGTTCACCGGCGGTCGGAAGGGAGGCTGGCATTATTGCCGGCAGACCCAGAGGTTGCCGGCGGGGCAAAAGCGGCATCCGTCAAATCCAGGTCGCGGCTTGTGACAGGCCGGTCAAATCAGAACTTGTAGATAACGCCAAACTGCAGATTGTGGGAGTACAATTTGGCATCCTTGTAGGTATTGCTGCCGTCATTGTCGTCCAGATCGACGTTGGAGACGGCCTTGAAGCGATAGCCGAAATCGAGGTCGACATTCTGCGTCACCGCATAGGTGACACCCGTTCCCAACTGGCCGGCGAAACCCCAGCCGCCAGGCCCATATCCAAAGTCGTCACCGTCAAAATGGGTATCGGCGGTAACATAAGCTGCGCCGATACCGCCGCCGACATAGAGCTTGGCATCGCCAAAATGCGCAACGTCGGCCCAGACATTGGCGAGCAGATAGGTCGCTGACAAATTGCCGGCCGCATCGCCTGAGTTGAAGACAACACCGTCGTAACTGCCGCTAAACGAACTTGCTTTGTAGCGCGCGTAGGACAATTCGCCTTCGACACGAAACACATCGTTGATGCGCCGACCGACAGCACCGCCGATCACGAAGCCAGTATTAAGATCGACTGAATACCGAGAACCATCGTAGTCCGTCTTCACATCATTGGGGAAACTGGCGCCACCAAACAGTGTGACATACCAGAGATCCTCGGCCCTCGGGGCGTCGACGACAGCATCGGCGGCGTGCGCCGAACTCCAGCCAAGCCCCAATGCGAGTATCGATACCCCAGCCAGCAAACGCAGTTTCATCGTCGATTCCCCGCTCAATAACACTGAATGGCACTCAGCTCGGCTCAGGGGAAGATGTCAACGGACGGACGAAGTCGAGGCGACCTTTTGGGACACCTCGTTGCTATACAGCAACACAGCAGCATTGTTCAGGCGAAAGCAGGAGTAAGGTTGCTGCTGGTCGCAATTCGAGCGGCGAGAGGGGGAAACCTAATCGCGTCTCTCTGCCTGCCTAGCCGCGACCCGTCTCATGGCAATCACCCGGCGGCGGCGGATTTCGGTGCGCATCGCCATCAGGTGCAGCGCGAAGAACAGCACGGTGAAGCCGAGCGCCATCACCAGAAGCGGCCATAGCAGGCTGGAGTCGATGGTGGAGCCGCCCATGCGGAACACCGAGGCCGGCTGATGCAGCGTGTTCCACCAGTCGACCGAGAACTTGATGATCGGGATGTTGATGAAGCCGACCAGCGTGATGATGGCGGCGGCCCAGGCGGCGCGGCTGGCATCGTCGAGCGCGCGGGTCAGCGCGATGATGCCGAGATACATCAGGAACAGCACGAACACCGAGGTCAGCCGAGCATCCCAGACCCACCAGGTGCCCCACATCGGCTTACCCCAGATCGAACCGGTGATCAGCGCCAGCGCGGTGAAGACGGCGCCGATGGGCGCTGCGGATTTCAGCGCGACATCGGCCAGCGGATGCCGCCAGACGAGCGTGCCGAGCGCCGAGATCGCCATCAGCGTGTAGCACATCATGGCCAGCCAGGCGAAAGGCACGTGGATGTACATGATGCGGACGGTTATGCCTTGCTGGAAATCCTCAGGCGCGGCGAAGCTCATATAGAGCCCCACGGCGAGGATCAGTGTGGCGATCGTGGCCAGCCACCGCACGACCTTGTCCGCCAGCCCGACGAAGCGCGTCGGGTTGGCGAGATCCATCCAGCCGGTCAGGCGTGAAGTCGTGTCTCTCCTGCGGTTCTACATAAACCGCCGCGGCGTTCGGGGCAATCGAGCGGTGGTGTCGCAGGCGCAATTGGGGCGGCCGTGCCTGTACTCTCACCCGGACCTATGGTCCGACCTCCCACAACAAGGGGAGGTCGGAGAAAGAAGCTCAGGCGGCTGCTTCCTGCTGTTGCTGCACGGTGCGGCTGAGGCGGCGAACCTCCTCGTCGTTGAGCAGGCCGCCGGCGCGCAGCAGGCTGGCGAAGCGGCCATTGCGCAGCGACAGCTCGGTGAAGCCGCCCATCTCGACCACCCTGCCCTTGTCCATGAACACGACCAGATCGGCGTCGCGAACGGTGGTCAGGCGGTGGGCGATGATGAAGGTCGTGCGGTCGCGGCGCAGCTCGTCGATCGCTTCCTTGACGCGGTCCTCGGTCTCGACGTCGAGCGCGCTGGTCGCCTCGTCGAGCACCAGGATCGGTGCGTCCTTCAGCACGGCGCGGGCAATGGCGATGCGCTGACGTTCGCCGCCCGAGAGCTGCCCGCCACGTTCGCCAACCACCGTGTCGTAACCATTGCTCTTGGACAGGATGAAGTCCTGTGCGGCAGCCGCATTGGCGGCGGCATGGATCTCGTCATTGCTTGCATCGGCGCGGCCAACACGGATGTTGTCCTCGATCGAGCGGTTGAGCAGCCCGGCATCCTGGAACACGGTGGCAATCGAATGGCGCACCGACTTGCGGGTCACGGTGCGGGTGTCGATGCCGTCGATCAGGATACGGCCATGGGACGGCGAGAAGACACGCTGCAGCAGGTTGATGAGCGTGGTCTTGCCGGCGCCCGTCGGGCCCACGATGGCGACGGTCTGGCCGGCCTGCACCTCGAAGGACACGTCGTCGATGCCTTGGCCGGAATTGGCGAATTCGAAGCCGACATTCTCGAAGCGGACATGGCCGGTGACGTTGGCAAGATCGCGCAGGCCGTCCGGCTCGGCGGCATCAGCCGCGGAGTCCTCGAGATGGTAGAAATCCTCGAGCTTGGCACGGGCCTCGGAAATCTGGTTTGCGAAAGCCGACATCTGGTCGAGGCGTGCGATCAACATCGTGGCAAAACCGGTGAAGGCAATGACGTCGCCGACACCCAACTGACCACGAGTGACGAGATAGGAGCCGATCGACAACACGATCAGCATCGAGATTGCCGATGACAGACGGTGCAAGGCATTGGCCAGCGCCCACCAGTCGAGAACAGGGTTCTGCGCGTCGAGCAGGTTCTTGACGTAGCGGCGCAGCGTATCGGCCTCGTGGCCGAGGCGATTGTAGCTCTGCAGCACCGCAACGTTGCTGACCGAGTCGGTCACATGCGCGAACACCTTGTGGTAGTGGCGCTCGACCGCGGCCTGGCCCGCCTTGGTGCGGCGCATGACCATCCGGCCGATGCCGACATAGAGCAGCCCGAGGCCAAGCAGCACCAGCGACATGCGCAGGTCCATGCTGATCGCGGTCGGGACCAGCAGTACGAGGGCGACAGCCGTGGACAAATGCTGGCGCATGAATTCGAGCCAAAGGCTGAACAGGGTTTCGACGGCGCGCAGCATCGTATGCAGCGCATTGGAGGTGCCGTGCTGATGGTGCCAAGCGAGCGGCATGGTGATCACGCGCTCGAAGGACTCGCAAAGCACTTCGCTGCGCCGGGCATGGGCAAAACGGTCAGCGCCGCGCGCCACCATGACGAAGGCAACGATGTTGAAGGCGCCGAGACCGGCCCACATGACCAGCGTGGTGAAGACAGAGCCACGCTCGGAAATGGCGCCGATGACGCGACCGAACATGATCGGCTCGAGAAGCGCTACGATGGCGAGAGCCACGTTGGCCGAACAGATCAACGCAACGCGTTTCCTGTCCGCGGCCAGATAACCGAGAGCTCGCCAGTAGATTTGCAGAAGGGTCACCCCAGTTACTCCGCCACGCTGTTTATTGTGCACTGCATCATTTTATTCGTACCGGTTGATACGTCGCAAAACAATGGCCGTGTACCCCTTCAGTTCCCTTAGAGCGAACAAAAGATGGCGACGTTCCGAAATCTGCCGTGATCACCTAACGGTTTGAGAAGACAGGTAAAATGTCAGGCATGCGGCGAAATCATGGCAGTTGGCACGTGCTGCCACAATTTTAGTCAGCAACAATGTCGGACGGATGACTAAGCCGAAATCGCCTTCAATGAAGTATAGAACGAAACAAAGCTGCATGACGCCCCTCCAGGCGAAGGAAGGGCCAACTCTCACTGCTCGTGGCGCCCCCTATCGGACGCCCCAAGCCTTTGATTTCATGCACTCCTCGGTGGCATGTCCTTCAATCGGCAGGCGGCAACCCCAGGCGGGACGGTGCCTCTCATCCCGCCGTGGCGGCAAAAGTCGCGCCCCGGATTCCAGGCCCGAGCGCATAGTTTTTGAGCACATGCATCAAGCCGGGATCCGGATGACCACCTCGGCAACTTCGCCGTCCTTCAGTTCGACTGCCGAACCCTTGGCCTTTGTCCCATTCACCTCCAGCGACACGGCCTTGGCCTTATTGTCGCGGATGACGCGAACCTTGAGTTCCGCCCCCAGCATTTTGAGATTTGCCGAGTAGCCGTCCCAGTGGCTCGGCAGCTTCGGCTTGAACTGGACACGCTTGCCGCGCCGCTCGATGCCCAGGATGCCTTCGACAGCAGCCCTGTAGAGCCAGCCGGCAGAGCCGGTGTACCAGGTCCAGCCGCCACGGCCGCCCTTGCCGTTGCCGGCAGTGTCGTCCCCGGCATAGATATCGGCCGCCACGACATAGGGCTCGACACGATAGTGCTCGGCCGTGGCCTCGTCGGTCGCATGGTTGACGGGGTTCAGCATCGAGAAACAGCGATAGGCCTCGTCGACCTGCCCCATCTCGGCGAGCGCGATGACGAACCATGTGGCGGCATGGGTGTACTGGCCGCCATTCTCGCGCACGCCGGGCGGATAGCTCTTGATGTAACCCGGGTCCTTCTCCGTCTTCGAGAAGGGCGGCGTGAACAGTTTGACGATCTTCAGCTTGTCGTCCACAAGCAGCTTCGTTGCTTGCTCCATCGCGGTGGTCGACCGTGCCGGATCGCCCTCTCCCGAAAGCACGCTCCAGGACTGGGCGATCGAGTCGATCTTGCACTCCTGCGAGTTGCGAGACCCCAAAGGGGTGCCGTCGTCGAAACTGCCGCGCCGGTACCATTCGCCGTCCCATGCGGTGCTCTCAAGCGCCCGCTTCAGCACATCGGCATGCTTTGCCCAGGCCTGTGCTCGCTTGGCATCGCCCTCGGCCTTGGCGACGGGGGCGAAATCGCCCAGCGTCTTCAGCAGGAACCAGCCGAGCCAGACGCTCTCGCCCTTGCCGTGCTCGCCAACGCGGTTCATGCCGTCGTTCCAGTCGCCGCCGAGGATCAGCGGCAGGCCCGCGGGGCTGCTGCGCTTGATGGCGAGATCGAGCGCACGCGCGCAATGGTCGTAGAGCGACGCCGTCTTCTTCGAGATTTCCGGGGTGAAGAAGGCATCGTGTTCGCCCTCGCCCAGCGGCTGTCCATCGATGAACGCCAATTGCTCCTTGAGGATGGTGGCATCGCCGGTGACCAGCAAATAGCGCGCCGTGGCGTGGGCAAGCCAGACCACGTCATCGGAGATCAGCGTGCGTACGCCAGCACCCGTGCGCGGCAGCCACCAGTGCTGCACGTCGCCTTCGGGGAACTGCCGCCGTGCCGCATTGAGGATTTGGTCGCGCGCCAGTTGCGGATCATGCGCCAGCAGCGCCAGCGTATCCTGCAACTGGTCGCGGAAGCCGAAGGCACCGCTGGCCTGATAGAAGGCGGAGCGGGCACGGATGCGGCAGGCCAGGCTCTGATAGGGCAGCCAGTGATTGACCATGGCGTCGAGCGCCTTGTCAGGCGTCTCGACCTGGATGGTGTCGAGGAAGCCGCGCCATTCGCGCTCATTGTCGGCCAACCGCTGGTCGAAGTCCTTGACCTTATGCTCCTGCACCAGCGCGCTCGCCTCCTCGGCGGACTCGGCGTCACCGAGCAGCCAGAGCAGCGTCACGTCGCCGCCAGCCGGGATCTCGACGTCGCGGGCAATCGCCGCGCATGGATCGTCGCCGGCCTCGACACGGCCAGACAGCGCCGCACCACTCAGCACCGCCTGCGGCATCTCGCTGGAGCCATGCCGGCCCAGGAACTCCGTCCGGTCTGTCGTCACCGAATGCACGCCGCCGTCAGCCGCGAGGAATGCAACGCGCTCGCCGAAATCCAGCCCGTAGGGGTTTTGTGCCAGCAGCGCCCCGCTGGCGGCATCCCGCGACGGGACGATGGTTGCCGCAGTGCGCGACCGGTGCCCGCCGAGCACCCATTCGGCATAGGCATAGACACGCAGCCGCGCCGGCACCGAACCGGAATTCTGGATGCGCAGCCGCGAGATCTTCAGCGGATCGACCGGATCGACGACATGGGTGAGATCCATCGACAATGGTCCGCGCTTCGAGCGGAAGGTCGAGAAACCCTGGCCGTGCCAGGCCTCGTAGGTCATCGTGGGATCGCGCACCATGGCGGCGAGCGGCGAGAATGCCTTGCCGCTGGCTTGATCGTAGATATAGAGGCCCTCGCCCGGCCGGTTCGAGACCGGATCATTCGACCACGGCGTCAACTGGTAGTCGCGGCTGTTTCGGCTCCAGGTGAAGGCAGCGCCCTCGGCGGAGGTATGGAAGCCGAACGAGGCGTTGGAGACGACGTTGATCCAAGGCTGCGGCGTCGTGCGCCGGCCGGCCAGGCGCACGACATAATGCCGCCCGTCGCCGTCGAAACCGCCAAAGCCGTTCCACTGGCTGAGACCGCTTCCATCGGCGCTGACATTGGCCACTGCCTGCGAGGCAGGAGTATGC
>NZ_RZTF01000400.1:5466-5694 GCF_004023175.1 Mesorhizobium sp. M7A.F.Ca.MR.362.00.0.0 | reverse complement strand
TGATGCGTGATCCACGGCGCGGGGTCGATCTTCCCGAGGCGGTGGTCGCACTCCACCGAATACCCGCCTTGTCCAAGGTCGAAATCGAACCGGACCATGTCGTGATCGGCGCAGCCGTTACCCATGCAGTCCTTGGCCGTGCGTTGCACGGGGCAGTGGGCTTCGAAGGTCTGGTTGCCGCGGCGGAGAATGCGGCCAATCCTGGCATCCGAAAGGTCGCCACCGTGG
>NZ_RZTF01000400.1:0-5456 GCF_004023175.1 Mesorhizobium sp. M7A.F.Ca.MR.362.00.0.0 | reverse complement strand
TCCCGCGCTTCTCGCCTGTGAGGCGACGGTGGAGTTGGAGACGTTCGAAGGCCCAAAACTCATCGGTATTTCGGATTTCCTCAAAGACAGGCATGCGCTGCTGGCCGAAGCGATTGTGACGAGAATTCATCTGCGCCGCGACCTTGTCGCCAGCGCTCATATCCGCCTGCCGCTTCGAAAAGCCGGCGACTATCCGGTCGCCATCGTCTCGCTTGCGGTAGACAAGGACAAACGATGTCGCATCGCCGTCGGGTCGGTGGAGCCGGTAGCGCGGCGCTGGACGGCGCTCGAACAGGCCATGGCGGCGGACTCGGCCTCTGCGTTCGATCCGGAACGCGCCGCCGGGCTTGCGCTGGAGCACAATGATTTTCAGGGCCGCGACGGCAAGGAAGCGGAGGGTTGGTACCGGCGCCAGGTTCTTGCGCCACTGGTCAAGCGCGGTGTTGCCGCACTTCTCAAGACCGGGGGCCTGGCATGACCGTGATATTCCAGCTGAATGGCGAGGACTGCCGCTTTGATGGCGATCCGATGACGCCGCTCGTCGACATCCTGCGGCAGGAACGATTCCTGACGGGGACCAAAGCCGTGTGCCGCGAAGGCTTCTGCGGCGCGTGCACCGTGCATGTCGACGATGAAGCGGTGCCGTCCTGCCTGAAGCCGATTGGCCTCGTCCAGGGATGCGCGGTGACGACCATCGAGGGATTGAGTTCCGGAAACCAGGCGCTGCACCCGCTCCAGGCCAATTTCGAGGCGGCCGATGCCGTGCAATGCGGCATGTGTTTCCCGGGAATGGTCATGAGCCTTTCGGCGTTCGTGCGCGACAATCCGCATGCGAGCCGTCCCGAAATCAAGGCCGCGATGGTCGGCAACATCTGCCGCTGCACGGGATATGAGCGGATCGTCGACGCCGTGGCCGACTGGCTCGACCAAGCGCGGATGGCTGGCCAGGTGGTAAGAGGCATCCATGTCTGAGCTGTCCGCCACGGTGATGAACCTTCCCCGCCGCGATGCGCAGGACAAGCTGCGCGGGCGCACGAAATACACCAACGACCGGGTTCGCCCCGACATGTTGCATGCCGTGCTGCTGCGCTCGACCGTTGCCGCTGGGCGGATCCGCAAGCTCGACGTTTCGGCAGCACTTCGCTTTCCTGGTGTGCGCGCGGTGGCGACCGGCGCCGATGCGCCAGGGCTGTACGGCATCGGCATTGCCGACCATCCGCTCCTGGCCATCGACACGATCCGCTATGACGGCGAACCAATCGCCGTCATCGCCGCCGAAACGGAGAAGCAGGCGCGGGCGGCGCTTGCAGTCGTCGTGCTTGAGGTCGAACCGCTGGCACCGGTGTCCACCATGGCCGAAGCGCTCCAGCCCGCCGCCCGTCTCGTTCACGAGGGCTGGCGCGGCTATGAGGTGATCACCGAGGGCGGTGCACGTGCCGGCAACATCGCCTGGGAGGCAAAATCCAGTCGCGGCGACGTCGATGCGGCCTTCTCCCGTCCCGACATTCGCATTGTCGAGAGCAGCTTCACCGTCGGCCGGCAGAACCATGTGCCCTTCGAACCGCGCGTTGCCATCGGCTCCTGGGAGGACGGCCGTGCTCACATCCAGACCTCGACGCAGGTGCCTTGGACCGTGCGCAACGTCACCGGAAGGGTCATGCAGCTTCCGCCCGGGCGTGTGCGGGTCACTGTACCCCCTGTCGGCGGCGGGTTCGGCCTGAAATTCGATGCATCCATCGAGCCTATCACGGCACTTCTGGCGCGAATGACCGGGCGCACGGTGGTCCTGGAAAATACCCGGCAGGAAGAGATGGCAACCTGCCTCTGCCGCGAGAATGCGGAAATCCGCATCCGGTCCGCTGTCACTGCCGAAGGATACATTGCCGGGCGCGAGGCGGTCGTGCTGATGGACTGCGGCGCGTATGGAGGCGAACAGGTTTTTCTGACGACGATGACGGCGCACACGCTGGGCGGCAATTACAGGGTTGGCGCAACGCGGCTCGTCAGCCGCGCCGTATACACCAACACACCACCCAACGGTGCTTTCCGAGCTTGCAACGGCGTCTACAACACATTCGCTTTGGAGCGACATACCGACGAAATCTGCGATGCGCTAGGCTTCGACCCTATGGAGTTCCGGAAGAAAAATGTCCTGGGAGATGGCGATCTCGGTGCCACGGGCCAGGTTTTCGAGGCCGATGTGCTGGGTCCGATGCTCGATCGCATGGAGGCGTTACGCGCCAGTACCGGTACATCAGAGGCCAAGGCCGACGGCAGGCTCTATGGAATTGCAACCACGGTCGGCACATGGTTTGTTTTCGTAGGGCCTTCGGCGGCGACGGTGAATTTGAACGCCGACGGTAGCGCAACGCTAGTCACCTCGGGTGTGGAGATCGGATCCGGCACGATGGTGCAATCCCTGCCGCAGATCGTGGCTGGGCAGCTCGGCCTCGCTCCCGACCAGGTGATCGTGCGCGAAGCCGATACGGATGCCGCCGGTCTCGATGTCGGCGTTGGCGGTGGGCGCACCACCGTCTCCATCGGTGCGGCAAGTGTGGCTGCCTGCGCGGAAGTGCGGGAGAAGCTGCTGCGGACCGCCGGTGAGATGCTCCAGACCCGACCGGAAGACTTGGTGGTGCGGGATGGTCGTGTCGAGATCACGGGACGTCCCGGTTCCGGCATGTCGATCCCCGCTGTCGTCGCCCATGCGCAGGCAACCACCGGCCCGGTCGCCGGAAGCGGACCCTTTACCGCCAGGAACACTCCGGCAATGTCCGGCTGCGCGATGGGGCACTTCATCGATGCGCTCGACATCCCCGTCTTCGTCGTTCACGAGGCCGAGGTGGCGGTTGATCCGGACACCGGTCATGTCGAGGTGCTGGCCTATCGCGTGGTGCAGGATGTCGGCCGCGCACTCAACCCGCGCGCGGTCATGGGCCAGATACAGGGTGGTGTCGTGCAGGGTCTCGGCTACGCCCTGCATGAGGAGGTGACGATCACCGCTGACGGACGCATCGCGCAGGACGATTTCGAGACCTATCGCCTGCCGCTGGCGCAGGACGTGGTTCCGGTCGCCGCCGACCTCTACGAGGGCGCACCGTCGATGGGGCCTCTAGGCACCAAGGGCGCGGGCGAGGTCCCGATCCTGGCCGTGGGCGCCGCGATCGGCTGCGCTGTGGCACGCGCTATCGGCAAACCGGTGCGGCAGCTGCCACTGACGCCGCCGCGCGTGCTTCGACTGCTGCATGAGCGCGAACCACCGCCGGAATTCCCGCACATCGCCCCCGGCTGGGCGTCGAACACTCTGGGCTGAGGCAAGCAAACCATGGTCACCCTGAACTGCGACATGGGGGAAAGTTACGGCAACTGGCGTTTCGGCGACGATGCCGGCATCATGCCTCACATCGATTGCGCCAACATCGCATGCGGCTTCCACGCCTCCGATCCATGGACGATGCTGAAGACCGTGCGGCTCGCGCTTTCGCACGGAAAGAAGGTTGGCGCGCATCCGTCCCTTCCCGATCGCGAGGGATTCGGCCGGCGCGAGATGAAACTTCAACCGGAGGAACTGACAGCCGCCTTCCTCTACCAAATCGGTGCTCTGACGGGGATGCTGGCCGCCGAGGGCGGGCAGCTCAGCCATGTCAAGCCGCATGGCATCATCTACGGCATGGCCGCGCACGACATAGACACTGCCCGGGCAATTGCCGCGGCGGTCAAGCCGTTCGGCGTCCCGCTCTTCGGCCTGGCGGGAACCCGTCACGAGACGGCGGCAGCCGAGCTCGGCGTTGCCTTCGTGGGCGAGTTCTTTCCCGATCTTGCCTACGCTCCCGGCGGCAGCCTGATCATCCCGCGCGTCCAGTCGGCCATCGACCTGACACTTGCCGAGCATCGCATGGTGGGGGCGCTTACCCGACGCGAACTCGTCACGACAGACGGTACGATCCGCCCGGTCGACTTCGACACCGTCTGCATCCACTCCGATCCTCCGAATGCGCGCGACGTCGCCGCGCTGATGCGGCGGATCATCGACACCCATTCCAACAGCCTGCCATGATTCGTTTCCCGAATCGTGAAAGCTCCACGCATGGGATCGAGGACTATCTCGAACTCACCGCCCGAACCATTTCCCCAAGCCGCTGAGGACTTCCATGGATGCGCTTTCCAACTCTCTCGCCGCCGCCGACATCGCCACCACCATGCACCCCTACACAAACCTGCGTCAGCACGAACAAACCGGGCCGCTGATCATCAGCCGCGGCGACGGCATCCGTGTGTATGACGAACGCGGCAAGGAATACATCGAAGGGCTCGCCGGGCTGTGGTCGGTGGGCGTCGGCTTTTCGGAAAAGCGGTTGGCCGATGCTGCCTATCAGCAAATGCTGAAGCTGCCCTACTATCACACCTTCTCCTCCAAGGCGCATGAACCGTCCATCCGGCTCGCGGAGAAACTCGTGGAGATGACGCCGGAAAACCTGACGCATGTCTTCTTCACGTCGTCGGGCTCGGAAGCCAACGACACCATCGTCAAGATGATGTGGTTCATGAACAACGCGCTGGGCCGGCCAAAAAAGAAGAAATTCCTGGCACGGACCAAGGGCTACCACGGCATCACCGTCGCCTCCGGCAGCCTGACAGGCCTGCCGGTCAACCATCGCGACTTCGATCTTCCGGCGATTCCCGTTCGCCACCTGACCTGCCCGCACTTCTATCGCTTCGGCATGGAAGGCGAAGACGAAGCCGCCTTCACGGCGCGCCTGCTCGCCGAGCTGGAAGCGGTGATCGCGGAAGAAGGGGCTGACACCATCGCAGCCTTCATAGGCGAGCCGCTTATGGCAGCCGGCGGCGTTCTGCCACCGCCGGTCGGGTACTGGGAAGGCGTGGAGAAAATCTGCCGGGCAAATGATATCATTCTGATAGCAGACGAGGTGATCTGTGGTTTCGGGCGGCTTGGTACGCCCTTCGGCGCTCAGAAATACGGCTTCACGCCTGATATCATGACGGTCTCCAAGCAAATCACGTCGTCTTATATGCCGCTTGCCGCCGTCATTTTCTCCGATGCGATCTATCAAGCGATCGCCGACAACACCGCAACGATCGGCAATTTCGGCCACGGCTTCACTGCGTCGGGTCATCCGGTCGCGACGGCGGTGGGTCTCGAAAACCTCGCCATTTTCGAGGAGCGGGACTTGATCGGAAACGCGGCCCGCCTTGAGACGTCGTTCCAGGCCGGCATCCGCTCATTCGCCGATCACCCGCTTGTCGGCGAAGCGCGGGGCACCGGTCTTATCGGCGCCGTGGAGCTGGTGGCAGACAAGGCGACGAAACGCCCCTTCGCCAAGGTTGGGCGTGCAGGGACTATCGCAGCAGGAATCGGCCACGAGGAAGGCCTCATCTTCCGCGCCATCGGCGACCAGCTCGCGCTCTGTCCGCCGATGATCTCGACAGAAGACGAT
>NZ_RZTF01000399.1:0-5710 GCF_004023175.1 Mesorhizobium sp. M7A.F.Ca.MR.362.00.0.0 | reverse complement strand
CCACCAGTGTCGACGCCAGCGTCGACGAGGTGGACAGTCGTGCCGAAATTCTGCGCATCGCCTGATACCAGAGCCCAATAGCCGCCATTCATGCCGCGATATTTCGGCGTGATGCCCGCATGGTAGTTGAGAACCGGGCAGGGCATTTTGCTCAGCATCTCAGCCGAGATTAGTCGGCAACCGTTGAGCAGTATAACGCCTGGCCGGATCTTCTGGATCGCCTGCAGGCACTCAAGCCCATTGGCGGAGGCTACTTGTATGATCTCCTGGCCTGGTCGCGGCTCAACCTCCAGCTTCTCCTCGGCAATCAAGCGCGCGCTGTGGCCGGCCAGGAATCGCTTGCCCAACCTGCTCAGCACCATCGTGCCAAGCTGGCCCATGGCGGAGATCCAGCCCTGGCGGCGAGCCCGGCCCCGCAGCAATTGCTTTTTGGATTCAGGGGTTTCGAGGACGACGCTGACAGGACCAACGCGATCGGCGATTGCATTGATCATAGCCCAGACATGCTGGCCGCCGCCGGTGACGACCACGATCGGACGCGTACTGGATTCTGATGCTGCCATGGATCTTGCCCCCTCCAAGCAACCCGTTCTTGATAATGGTCGGGATGCTAGGGCGTCCGGGTTAATCCTTGGTGATCAGCCTTCGATACACCGTCAGCGCTTGAATTCGATGATATCGAGCTTCGATTCGTAGTAGGGCGCCGGAAATTCGATGCGCCATTCCTTAGCGCTGTTGCGGAAAGCATAGCCGACCTGGTCGGTTTGCGGGCCGCTGCCATAGGGCTTTGCCGGATCATCGTTGACATAGAAGGAGCCGAGATAGATCGCGCGTTTCTCGCCGTCGTCGAAGAAGCGGCCCTTGGTGCGCTGCGAGCCGCTGATCTTTTCCAGCCGCCAGCCGGAACCGTCGTCGGTCACCGTGCACTTGAACCAGCCATAGATGACGAGCGGCAAAGACCCGCCGGCCTTGATGGTGCGGCACCGCCAACTGCCGGTCAGGTCCTTGTCGGAAAAGGCCACCAGCGGTCTTGCCAGCAAGGCGTCGAGTTGCTTGACCTCGGCCGCATCTCCAGCTTTCACCTCGGCAAGCGCCGCCTTGCGCGTCTCGCCATAATTGTCGAGCCGCTTCTTGTCGGCCGGGGTGATGAGTTTCTGTATCTCGCCATCGGCATGAGCGGGCATGGCGAAACAGAGGAGACCGAGTGCGGCTATCAAGAGGCGAGGGGTCATCGGTGCGTTTCCACGTTCGAATGGCCTGGAGGGCCTGTTGCCTTGTGGCGCACAACTTACCCGTTCTCGGTGGCCTGTCACCCAGGGTTAGAGCATAGCGGGGTCAAGAATTGCTTCAGGCGTGTGCAGCCGCCTGCGCCATTCCGGCCGTCAGGTCGCCATAGCCGGTTGCGCGGCGTTCATAGACGAGACCAAGCATTTTGGCGGCCTTTTCGGCGACCTTGTCGAGTTCCGGATCGTTGGTCTGGGCCAGATAGATCAGCTTCTCGTAGTTGCCGAAATAGTCCTTGATCAACTCCGGGTGCTTGTCGAGGCCCAGCGGTTTCATGAAGAAAGCGTCGAACTGCCGGCAGAGGAAGTCGGTCATATAGAACGACATCATGTCGTCGTCGGCGATTTTCGCGTAGGCTTCCATGCCTTGATAGAAGGCAAAGCAATGCGGGCCGGCCATGCGCTCGACGCCATGCTTTTCGCAGATACGGTCGAGCAGGCCGCCGGTGCCGCAATCGGCATAGCCGACGAAGATGTTGGTATAACCTTCCGCCTTGGCCTTTTCGATTGCCTTGTCCATGGCCGGAGCGATGCGGTCCGGATAGAAATGGAATTCCGCCGGCAGGCAGGTCAGGTCGAGGTGATCCAGTCCGAGCTGTTCCTTGACGGCCAGAATTTCGCGCGCAATCATCCCACAGGCGATAACGAGCAGCCTGTCGTCTTGATTCGGTTTCGTTTTTTGCGTCTTGGCCATGGAACCCGTCGAGCCGGCCTTCGTTGCTGTAGCGCTAATTTATCTATTGAGGGAGACACCGTCCATGAAACTGCTACGCATCACGCCAATAGCCATCTTGACCTGCGCCCTGGCCCTCACGGCTTGTGCGAACACCGTCCGCGGCGTCGGCAAGGACGTCAAATCAACCGCCAATGCGGTCGAGGACACCGTCAACAATCCCTGATCCGCGCCCGTACTTCTTCATCTGGGAACAAAAAAGCCGCGCTGCAAGGCGCGGCTTCCTATTGTCCATTCTGAATTGGCCACTCAGGCCGAAGCGCGCACATTGTGCTTGCGCTTCATGTAGTCCTTGGCGGTCTCGACCGCCACCGCCGCGTCGCGGCAATAGGCATCGGCGCCGACGGCCTTGCCGAATTCCTCGTTCAGCGGCGCGCCGCCGACCAGCACGACATAATCGTCGCGGATGCCCTTTTCCTTCATCGTATCGATGACGACCTTCATGTAAGGCATGGTCGTGGTCAGCAGTGCCGACATGCCGATGATATCCGGCTGGTGCTGTTCGATCGCATCGAGGTATTTCTCGACCGCATTGTTGATGCCGAGATCGATGACGTCGAAGCCAGCACCTTCCATCATCATGCCGACGAGGTTCTTGCCGATGTCGTGGATGTCGCCCTTGACGGTGCCGATGACCATCTTGCCCTGCTTGGGCGCGCCGGTGGCGGCGAGCAGCGGGCGCAGGATGAACATGCCGGCCTTCATCGCGTTGGCCGAAAGCAGCACTTCGGGAACGAACAGGATGCCGTCGCGAAAATCCTCGCCGACGATGCGCATGCCTTCGACCAGCGCTTCCGTCAGCACTTTATAGGGCACCCAGCCGCGCTCGAGCAGGATGTTGGTGCCTTCCTCGATCTCTTCCTTCAGCCCGTCATAGAGATCGTCGTGCATCTGCTGCACCAACTCGTCATCGGAAAGTTCGGAAAGGATGATCTCGTCGTCGGACATTTGTATCGAGCTCCTGCCGGCATCGCGACCATGTCGCAAGGCACACATCTTCGCGTTCATAACTAACCCGCTGAGGGCATGTATCCATAGCTGATTTGCGACTTCCCGCAAAAGGAAAGCGACCGTAACTCTCTTGGAATTCTTGTCGATTTTGCGACAGGCGTTGGCGCTGGCGGGCCGTTTCGAATAGGGTGCATGGCTACGATCTGGCAAGAAGCGGCGAGAGGCAGCTGCTATGGATTCCAGACAAGAACAGATTCAGGGAAGAGCCACCATGAGCGAACACGCGGCAGTCGATCAGGAAGCGTCCAACGCGCGACGTGGGCGCGGCGCCAGCGGCGGGGCTGCAGCCCGGCGGGCAGCACGTTCAGGCGGTGGCCCGGGCACGCAGCTCACCTACATCAAGCGCAAGATCAACGTTTATGAGGTGCTGGACGAGGAAGGCCTGGCGCTGATCGAGAAGAACACCGATACGGTGCTCGAGGAGATCGGCATCATCTTCCGCGACGACGCGGAGGCGTTGCAACTGTGGAAAGAGGCCGGCGCCGACGTCAAGGGTGAGCGCGTGCACTTTCCGAAGGGGCTGTGCCGTTCGCTGCTCAAGACCGCGCCGTCCGTCTACACCCAGCACGCCCGCAATTCCGAGCGCTCGGTGCAGATCGGCGGCAATGCCACCGTCTTTGCGCCGGTCTACGGTCCGCCCTTCGTGCGTGATCTCGATGGCGTCAGGCGTTACGCGACGATCGAGGATTTCCAGAATTTCGTGAAGCTCGCCTATATGGCGCCGTCGATCCACCATTCGGGCGGCACGGTGTGCGAGCCGGTCGACGTGCCGGTCAACAAGCGCCATCTCGACATGATCTACAGCCACATCAAATATTCCGACAAGCCGTTCATGGGTTCTGTGACCGCGCCGGAACGCGCCGAAGACACCGTCGCCATGGCCAAAATCGTGTTCGGCGACGATTTCGTCGAGAACAACACGGTGCTGACCAGCCTGATCAACGCCAATTCGCCGATGGTGTTCGACGAGACCATGCTCGGCGCGCTGAAAGTCTATGCGCGCCACAACCAGGCCTGCATCGTCACGCCGTTCATCCTTGCCGGCGCGATGAGCCCGGTGACGGTGGCCGCCACGCTGACGCAGGTTCTGGCCGAAGTGCTGGCCGGCGCCTCGTTCACGCAGCTGATCCGTCCGGGCGCGCCAGTTCTGTTCGGAACCTTCGCCTCGTCGATCTCGATGCAGTCGGGCGCGCCGACCTTCGGCACGCCGGAGCCGTCGCTGGTGTCTTATGGCGCCGCACAGCTGGCGCGCCGTCTCGGCCTGCCGTTCCGTACCGGCGGTTCGCTCTGCGCGTCCAAGGTTCCGGATGCGCAGGCCGCCTATGAAAGCGCCAACACGCTGAACTCGACCATCCTGGCCGGCACTAATTTCGTGCTGCATTCGGCCGGCTGGCTCGAGGGCGGGCTGGCGTCCTGCTACGAGAAATTCATGATGGACATCGATCAACTCGGCATGACGCAGAAATTCTCAGAGGGCGTCGACCTGTCGGAAAACGGCCAGGCGATGGACGCCATCCGCCAGGTCGGCCCAGGCAGCCACTATCTCGGCTGCGACCACACCCAGGCCAATTTCCAGACCGCCTTCTACCGTTCCAACATCGCCGACAACAATTCCTACGAGCAGTGGCTGGCCGAAGGCGAGAAGACCGCGCCGCAGCGCGCCAACGAACTTGCCCGCCGCTGGCTGGAAAGCTACGAGGCACCGCATCTCGATGCGAGCATCGACGAAGCGTTGAAGGACTTCATCGCCAAGAAGAAGGGGTCGATGCCCGACGCCTTCACTTGAAAGGAGCCCGAATCAGGCGGGGCTAAAGTCGCCAACATCATCCACAAGGAAGTCTGGCGGAGCGCGTTCTCCGATCCGGTCAAGAAGGAATGATTGCGCTTGCCGGCAGCGTTGACGGCATTGCTGCGGCCCTTCACGCCAACGGCCTTGTTCTTCGTGGCGGCTTCAATTTTACGCCAGGCGATGCGCCACCAACGGGATCATCGGGTGCGCCGGCAGCGGCCGTCCTGCTGGTAGGTCAGGCGGGCGCGGCACCCTGGCCGCATTTCCGTCGTTGGCGCGAAAGCCAGCCGGGGCAAATCGCCAATCCTCTCGACAACTGGTCGCGAGAGGTTATCGGCGCTGTGGCGCAGGATTTTGGCGCACGGGCGATTTCTCCGTCGGACAAGCCCTATCTGCCGTTCCAGCAATGGGCGATGCGGGCGGAGGGACTGAAGCCGTCGCCGCTCGGCATCCTCATGCATCCGCGCTACGGGCTATGGCATGCCTATCGCGGTGCGCTGCTGTTCGATAACGAGATCGCGCTACCGGCGGTTCGCGAGGCGATCCACCTTTGCGATAGCTGCGTCGAGAAACCCTGCCTGAAATCCTGCCCGGCCGACGCCTATTCCGCGCAAGGGTTCGCCTATCAATCCTGCCTGGCGCATGTGCGGGGGCCGAATGGCGGACCGTGCCGCAGCGGCGGCTGCCTTGATCGCAATGCGTGCCCCTATGGCACGAAGTATCGCTATCCGCCGGAGGTTCAGGCCTTCCACATGGCGAGCTTCGCACGAGCCACCAACTGATCCATTCCCATTGCGTGGTGCTCGTTCGCTTCGATGAGCATCTTGACGACAGTTAGAAGCAAGCCTATTCATCAAGTCATCTGATGACTTGATGAATAGGCCGATGCAACCC
>NZ_RZTF01000398.1:2650-5710 GCF_004023175.1 Mesorhizobium sp. M7A.F.Ca.MR.362.00.0.0 | reverse complement strand
GACCTTGTCGACGACGTCGACGGTGTTGGCGTCGGGCTGGCGCTGCACCGCCATGATGATCGCGCGCGTACCGTCATACCAGCTCGCCGTCGTCGTCGTCTGCACCGAATCGACCACACGGGTCACCTCGCCCAACCGCACGGGGTGACCGTTTTTGGTGGCGATGATGATGTTGGAGAAGCCGGCGGCGTCAGTCAGCTGCGTGTTGGCGGTGATGGTGAGCTGCTGCTTGTCGTTCTGCAGCACGCCGAGCGGCGTGTTGCTGTTGGCCGAGGCGACCGCCGCCTGCAGCTGATCGATCGAGATGCCGCGCGCGGCAAGCGCGGTCGGGTCGATCTGGATGCGCACCGCGTATTTCTGTTGGCCGAAGATCGAGACCTGCGCCACGCCGTCTATGGTCGACAGCGACGGCGAGATGACATTTTCCGCGAAAGCATCGAGATCGGTCAGCGGAACCGTGTCGCTGACCAGCGACATCAAAAGGATCGGCGCGTCGGCCGGATTGACCTTGCGATAGCTCGGCGGCGCCGTCATCTGCGGCGGCAATGATTTCTGCGTGCGCGCGATCGCCGCCTGCACGTCGGCTGCTGCCGCGTCGATGTCGCGGTTGAGCACGAACTGGATGGCGATCGAGGTCTGGCCAAGCGAGTTCGTGGTCGAGATCGAATCGATACCGGCGATGGTTGCGAACTGCTTGATCAGCGGGGTCGCCACCGAAGTGGCCATGGTTTCCGGCGAGGCGCCGGGCAGCGAAGCCGAGACGTTGACCACCGGGAATTCGGCGCTCGGCAGTGCCGCCACCGGCAGGAATTTGTAGGCGAACAGTCCGCCCAGCACGAGGGCGAACGACATCAGAAGGGTGGCGACAGGCCTGCGTATGCAGAATTCGGAGATCATTGGGCCGCCTCGCCGGCTTTGCTCGCCTCGGCCACCTTCGGCGCGGCATCGGCCGTGGCCTTGCCCTCATGCACCGCGGCGCCGTCCTTCAGCCTCGTCTGGCCCTCAGTGACAACTTTCTCGCCGCTTTTCAGCCCCTGGCTGACGGCGCTGTTCTCGCCTTCGGTCAGCGCCACCTGCACCGGCCGCATCTCGACCGTGTTGTCCGGCTTGACGACATAGACGAACGGCCCCTTCTGGCTTGGCTGCACCGCGACCGTGGGAACCGATGTCATCTGCGGCATGATGCCGGCGTCGAGCACGACATTCACATACTGGCCCGGCCATAGCGAAAGGTCCGCATTGGGAATGCTTGCCCGCGTGGCAATCGTGCCCGACGCGGTGTCGACGCTGGAGTCGACGAAATCGAGCGTGCCCTTGCCGATCGGCGTCGGGTCGCCGTCCTTGGTCAGTGTCACCGCGCCCTGCTGCGGGTTGGCAAGCGCCTTGTGCAGCAGGGCCAGGTTACTCTCGGGAAGATTGAAGTTGACCTGCAGCGGGTCCATCTGGGTGATGGTCACCAGCGGGGTCGCCGTACTGCTGTTGCCATTGCTGACGGTGACGAGATCGCCGACGGCGACGCTGACAGCACCCAGCCTGCCGGAAATCGGCGCCGTGATCGTGGCGAAGCCAAGCTGGACATTGTCGGCGTCGATTGTCGCCTTGTCGGCATCGACAGTCGCTGCGGCAGCCTTCTGCGCGGCGACGGCCTGGTCGTAGGTCTGCTGCGTTCCGGCCTGCTTGGCGACCAGATCCTTGGCGCGCTGGAGATCGGACTGCGAGCTGGCGAGCATCGCCTGATCCTTGGCCAGCGCCGCCTGGTCCTTGGCCAGCTGCGCCTTCAGCGCCCGGTCATCGAGCGAAAACAGCAGATCGCCGGTCTTGACCATCTGCCCGTCCTTGACGTCGATGGACACGATCTGGCTGGACACCCGCGCGTTGATGTTGACGACGGCGGGAGAGGAGACGAAGCCGATCGCATAACGCCGGATCGGGAAATCGGCTGTCGAGGCGACGGCCGAGAGGATGGAGGCCGAGCGCCCGGCATTGTCGGCCTTCTTGTCCGAAGCCGCAGCCTGTTTGTCCGGTGCGGCAACCTGCTTTGCGCCGATGACCTGCTGGACCCTGCCAAGCGCGTCAGGCGAAAGATAGAGCCACCCGGCCGCACCCAGGCAGGCGACGGCCAGCAACGAAAGAACGACTTTTCCACGCATGGTCAAAGGCCCTCTCCACCCGACACGTCGTGGTCCGATGGTTCTATTCTAGCGCACGGCCCGTTGCCGCGATTTCGGCGAATAGATAGGACACGCCTTTGTCGGAAAAGGGCCAAAAGGCGGCATTACGAAGATTTAATGTGCACTGCACAATGGATGTGCAAAACGTGGCGGCTCCCGATCCGCACGGTCCGCCGAGAGTGCGAATCCCGTCCCCCTACGATCGGCTCCCCACGGCCTATCTAAGCATCGGCCAAAGCGTCGCCGCCAGCAGCACGCCCATGGCGATGTTGAACCATTTCAGCCGCACCGGGTCCGACAGGAAACCGCGCAGTGCGGTGCCGAACCCAGCCCACACCGAGACGCTCGGCAAATTGACGATGGTGAAGGCCACGGCGATCAACACCACCGACAGGAACGGGTGCTCGGCATTGGCATAGACGGCCATGGCGGTGATCGCCATCACCCACGCCTTGGGATTGACCCACTGGAATGCGGCCGCCTCGATGAAGCGCATGGGCCGCGCGTTCGTCTCGCCCTTGCCGGTCAGCGTGCGCGACATGGCGATCTTCCACGCAAGATAGAGCAGGTAGGCACCGCCTGCGATCTTCAATCCGGTGTGCAGCGCCGGAAACGCCGTCAACACAGCGCCGAGGCCAAGACCGACGGCAAGCAGCAGCACGAGGAAGCCCATGCTGATGCCCAGCATGTGCGGAACGGTTCTGACGAGGCCGAAATTCACGCCCGATGCCAGCAGCATGAGATTGTTCGGCCCCGGCGTGATCGAGGTCACGAAGGCGTAGACAAGCAGGGCAAGGAATGCGTCGAGCGACATGGATATCCTCCCTGACAAGTCAGCACCGGAAGCCTCACTATGGAAGCTGGCTGGCGCGTTCGGCGCCAGCCCCGC
>NZ_RZTF01000398.1:0-2641 GCF_004023175.1 Mesorhizobium sp. M7A.F.Ca.MR.362.00.0.0 | reverse complement strand
ACCGCCGAAGTCCTACATCGCCTGCGGGCCGCGGTTCAACGCCGCCACGCCGGTGCGGCAGATTTCAACCAGGCCGAGCGGTTTCATGATGGCGATGAACTGGTCGATCTTGGAGCCCTTGCCGGTGATCTCGAAGATGAAATGCTCGGTGTTGGCGTCGATGACGCTGGCGCGGAACGCATCGGCCAGGCGCAACGCCTCGACCCGGGCCTCGCCGGTGCCGGCGACTTTGACCAGCGCCAGTTCGCGCTCCAGCGGCCGCTCCTGGCCGGATTCATGCGAACGCACGGTCAGGTCGACGACGCGGTGCACCGGCACGATGCGCTCGAGCTGGTGCTTGATCTGCTCCAGCACATGCGGCGTGCCGCGCGTCACGATGGTGATGCGCGACAAATGCTTCTCATGCTCGGTCTCGGAGACGGTCAGGCTCTCGATGTTGTAGCCACGCCCGGAAAACAGGCCGATGACCCTGGCAAGCACGCCCGGCTCATTGTCGACCAGCACGGAAAGCGTGTGGTTTTCCGGCTTCTCCGTCTCCTTGGCGATGAAATAGGCGGAGCCGGTCGGTTGTAGCTGTGCGTTCATGACATGAATCTCGATTTCAAGCTCTTGAGCTAATTCTCTGTTTGCGCAGGGCTTTCTCGCGACAGCCCTGCCTTGGTTCTGCCGGCTACACCAGTTCCCTGCCCTTGGCGTCGATGGCGTTGGCCACCGCCTCGTCGGTCGCCTCGTCGGGCAAGAGCATCTCATTGTGCGCCTTGCCCGATGGGATCATCGGGAAGCAGTTGGCGAGCGTCGCCACGCGGCAGTCGAACAGCACCGGCTTCCTGACCGAGATCATCTCCTTGATCGCGTCGTCCAGTTCGTCCGGCTTCTCGCAGCGAATGCCGTGTCCGCCATAGGCCTCGGCCAGCTTGACGAAGTCGGGCATCGCTTCGGTGTAGGAATGCGACAGCCGGTTGCCGTGCAGCAGCTGCTGCCACTGCCGCACCATGCCCATATACTGGTTGTTCAGGATGAAGATCTTGATCGGCGCGTCGTGCTGCACGGCAGCGCTCATCTCCTGCATCGTCATCTGCACCGAAGCGTCGCCGGCGATGTCGATGACCAGCGCGTCGGGATGCGCGATCTGCACGCCGAGCGCCGCCGGCAGGCCGTAACCCATCGTGCCCAGCCCGCCTGACGTCATCCAGCGGTTCGGCTTCTCGAAATGATAGTGCTGCGCCGCCCACATCTGGTGCTGGCCGACCTCGGTGGTGATGTAGGTGTCCAGACCTTTGGTCAGTTCGTAGAGCCGCTCGATGGCGTATTGCGGCATGATCACGTCGTTGTTC
The DNA here is from genome assembly GCF_004023175.1 of Mesorhizobium sp. M7A.F.Ca.MR.362.00.0.0. Classification (NCBI taxonomy): domain Bacteria; kingdom Pseudomonadati; phylum Pseudomonadota; class Alphaproteobacteria; order Hyphomicrobiales; family Phyllobacteriaceae; genus Mesorhizobium; species Mesorhizobium sp. M7A.F.Ca.MR.362.00.0.0. The sequence continues at coordinate 1,307 of NZ_RZTF01000398.1, read as the reverse complement.
ATCTTGTAGGCGAGCGAGTCGCGCGCACGCCATTTGGCGATCTGCTCCCACCAGGGGTAGAGCGCCTTCTTGTCAGCCTTGGCGCTCGCGCGCCACAGCCGCACCATATCCTCCAGCACCCGGCCGACATCGCCGATGATCGGCACCTCGGTGTGGACGTTCTTGTTGATCGACGACGGATCGATGTCGATGTGGATCTTCTTCGAGTTCGGCGAGAAGGCGGTCAGCCGGCCGGTGATGCGGTCGTCGAAACGCGCGCCGATGCAGATCATCACGTCGCAGTCATGCATGGCCATGTTGGCTTCATAGGTGCCGTGCATGCCGAGCATGCCCATCCAGTTCTTGCCCGATGCCGGATAGGCACCGAGGCCCATCAGCGTCGAGGTAATCGGGAAACCGGTAAGATCGACCAGTTCGCGCAGCAGATGGCTCGCTTCCGGGCCGGAATTGATGACGCCGCCGCCGCTATAGATGATCGGCTTCTTGGCGCTGGCCATCAGCTCGACCGCCGCCTTGACCTTTTCCAGGTCGCCCTGGACCTTGGGCTGGTAGCTGGTGCGCGGCGCGATCTGCGGCGGGACGTAGAATCCCCTGGCGAACTGCACGTCCTTCGGAATATCGACGACGACCGGACCGGGGCGGCCGGTGGTCGCGACATGGAAAGCCTCGTGGATGGTGGCGGCGAGCTCGTTGACGTCCTTCACCAGCCAATTGTGCTTGGTGCAGGGGCGCGTGATGCCGACCGTATCGCATTCCTGAAAAGCGTCGGAGCCGATCAGCGAGGTCGGCACCTGCCCCGTCAGGCAGACCAGCGGGATCGAATCCATCAGCGCGTCCTGCAGCGGCGTCACCGCATTGGTGGCGCCGGGGCCGGAGGTCACCAGCATGACGCCGGCCTTGCCGGTCGAACGCGCATAGCCTTCGGCCGCATGGCCGGCGCCCTGCTCGTGGCGCACCAGTATGTGCTCGACATCGTCCTGCTGGAAGATCTCGTCATAGATCGGAAGGACAGCGCCGCCGGGATAGCCGAAGACATGCTTGACGCCATTGTCCTTCAGCGCCTGCACCACCATTTCGGCACCTGTCATCTCGCGCCGCTCGTTCTGTCCGTTGCTCATCGGTCTGGTCCCGTACTGTCGCCATTGGGCGTTTGCTGGTCGTTTAGTCGTGTTTCAGGCAATAAAAAAGGCCCCCGAGGGAGCCTGTGTCTTGCGCATGGGGGGGTTTTCGCCCGGCGGTTACACCGCCTTGCCCACGCGCTTTCCTACGAGAATGAGTGCCGTTTTCATGGTGGCGGACACTAAGGG
>NZ_RZTF01000397.1:0-5716 GCF_004023175.1 Mesorhizobium sp. M7A.F.Ca.MR.362.00.0.0 | reverse complement strand
GTCTATCTGCAGAGCGGGCTGACCAGCATCGGCTATGTCGCCGACGTCAAGCCGATCTCGTCGAACATCCAGTTCACCTACATCCAGAACACCAACAACAAGGTGCAGATGTCCGTCACCCAGTGGTACAAGGACTATCCGGCGGCTTCGGACTTCCTGAACATCCTGTTCAGCTGTGCCTCCTTCCGCGAAGGTTCGGACGCGTCGATCAACATCGCCGGCTTCTGCGACAAGGAAATCGACGCCAAGATGCAAAAGGCATTGGACCTCGGCGTCACCGATCAGAAAGCCGCCGACAAAATGTGGGCTGAAATCGACAGGCAGGTCACCGACAAGGCACCTGCCGTCGGCCTCTTCACGCCGAAGCGGCTTGACTTTGTCAGCAAACGTCTTGGCAATTTCAAGTTCAACCGTCAGTTCAACTGGATGATCACCCAATCCTGGGTGCAGTGATGGCCTGGGTGCAGTAACGAACCGCGGAGGGGCACGTCCGTGTCGAACGTAGCTGTCGCCGCGCCGCGCAAGACGCGAGGGCCCTGGGCCGTCGCGTTTGCGAAGCTGGCAAGGGACAGGGCCGCCATGGCGTCCCTGGCCGTGTTCCTCCTCATCGTCCTTGCCTGCCTCAGTGCGCCTCTTTATGCAAAATGGGCAGGCGTGGACCCCTTCGCCTCGACGCTCGACGCCGTCGTCCAGATCGACGGTGCCGACGTTCCGGTGATGGAACAATCGACGGAAGGGCTGGGGCTTGGCTACACACCGCTCGGCCCGACCTGGCGGCTGGGCAATTATTTCCTCGGCGCCGACAGTCAGGGGCGCGATGTCATGGCCAGGATGCTCTATGGCGGGCTGAGCTCGTTGCTGATCTCCGGAGCAGCCACCATCTTCACCCTGATCCTGGGCACGGCGGCGGGATTGATCGCCGGCTATTTCGGCGGCGTTACCGACACGGTGCTGTCGCGGTTCCTCGACATACTGTGGGCGTTCCCCATCTATCTGCTGGCGATTTCGCTCTCCATCGTCACCATCGCGCATGGCATCACGATCGGACCGATCCAGATCGAGTCCGGCAGTCTGTGGCTGCCTGTCATCATCATCGGCATCGTCTACGTGCCCTACGTGGCCCGCCCAATACGCGGGCAGGTTATGGCGCTGCGCAAAAGCGAGTTCGTGCTGGCCGCGATCAATCTGGGCGTGCCGGGGTGGCGCATCCTGTGGCGCGACATCCTGCCCAACGTCACCACCACGCTAATCGTCTTCGTGCCGCTGATGATGGCGCTGAACATGCTTACCGAATCAGCCCTTTCCTTCCTTTCGATCGGCGTGCAGCCGCCGGCCGCGAGCTGGGGCACCATCATCCAGGACGGACAGGCGCTGCTTTACACCAGGCCATTGGTGGCGCTGGTGCCGGGCCTGGCGATCGCGGTTTCCGTCATGGCGCTCAATGTCTTCGGCGACGGCCTGCGCGACGCGCTCGATCCGCGCTCCAAGGTTCGGCTGGGGCGCGACTGATGATCTACGCAATCCTGCGCCGGTTCGGCCAGATGCTGTTCGTGATGTTCGGCATCTCGGTCATCGTCTTCCTGATTTTCTTCGCAACGCCGGGCGCCGACCCGGCTGCGCGCATCGCCGGCCGCAATGCATCGCCCGAAGTGCTGGAGGCGGTACGCCACAGCTTCGGCTTCGACCGGCCGCTCTACGTGCAATATGTGACGATGATGGAGAAGATCTTCGTCACCGGCGATCTGACCTCCTTCGTCAATCGTGGCTGGAAGGTGGTGCCGGCGGTCATGGATTCGATCCCGGTCACGCTCTCGCTGGTGTTCGGAGCGGCGATCCTGTGGGTGGTGGTCTCCATCATCATCGGCATCGCCGCCGCCGCCACGCGCGGCAGCTGGCTGGACAAGCTGCTGATGGCGCTAGGGCTGCTCGGCATTTCCATGCCGGTCTACTGGCTGGGCGAGGTGATGAACCTGATCACCCAGAGCCGCTACCACGACAGCTGGGCGTTCTCCTGGGTGCCGCCGCTCGGCTACAAGAATTTCTCCGACGATCCGAAGGGCTGGTTCCTGACCCTGGTCATTCCGTGGATCACACTGTCCATTCTCTATATCGGTATTTACGGGCGCGTGCTGCGCGCGGCAATCATCGAATCCCTGCAGGAAGACTATATCCGCACGGCCCGGGCCAAGGGGCTGTCGGAGACCCGCATCCTGCTGCGCCATGCCTTGCGCACGTCGCTCATCGCATTCGTCACTCTGTTCGGCCTGGACTTCGGTGCGCTGGTCGGAGGCTCAGCCCTGCTGACGGAGGTGGTGTTCGGGCTGCACGGCATCGGCAAGCTCACTTACGACGCTCTGCAGAATCTCGATCTGCCGATGATCATGGCAACCGTGATGTACGCGTCCATGTTCGTGGTCATCGCCAATGCGGTCGTCGATTTCGTCTACATCCTTCTCGATCCGCGCCTGAGGACATCATGATACTGTCGGTGCGCGACCTCAGAGTTTCCTTCCGCACAAATGATGGCCTGGTGCGGGCCATCGATGGCGTTTCCTTCGACCTTAAGGAGAGCGAAATCCTCGGCGTCGTCGGTGAGTCCGGTTCCGGCAAGACCGTGTCGCTGCTGGCCGTCATGGGTCTCATCACCGATCCCAACGCCACCATCGAAGGGTCGATCCGCTACAAAGGCCGCGAACTCGTGGGACTGCCCGCGCGCGAGCTCAGGCGGCTGCGCGGCAACGAGATCGCGATGATCTTCCAGGATCCGATGACGGCGCTGACGCCTGTCTACACGATCGGCTGGCAGATCGCCGAACAGATTCGCGCGCATCGCAGCATCAGCAAGTCCAAGGCGATGGAGCGCGTGGAGGAACTGCTGGCCGAGGTGAATTTTCCCAACCCGCACGAGGCGATGTCGCGCTACCCGCACCAACTGTCCGGAGGCATGCGTCAACGGGCGGTGATCGCAATGGCTTTGTCCTGCAATCCGGCGCTTCTGGTGGCTGACGAACCGACCACGGCGCTCGACGTCACCGTACAGGCCGGCATTCTCGATCTGGTGCGCAAGCTGCGCGCGACGCACAAGTCGGCGGTCGTCTTCATCACACATGACATGGGCGTGGTCTCCGAACTCGCCGACCGGGTCATGGTCATGTATGCCGGCCGCGTGGTGGAGCGCGGCAGTCGCATGGAACTGTTTTCCGATCCACGACACCCCTATACGCGCGCGCTGCTGGGTTCGATCCCGCCGCTGACCGGCGAAAAACCACGGCGCTTGCCGGCCATTCCCGGTTCGCCGCCGTCATTGCTGCGATTGCCGCAGGGCTGTGCGTTCGGTCCGCGGTGCCCGGTTCACTACGAGCCCTGCCAGGCCGGCAAGCCCGACCTCGGGAGCGGCACCCATGCCGCGGCATGCTTCAGGGTGGCACAGGCATGAGCGGACCGATGATCGACAAGAACCGCCCAATCCTCGAGACGCGTTCGCTGGGCAAGCGCTTTTCCATCGGCAGCCGTTTCTCCGCCGAAGGCAAGCGAACCGTTCATGCGGTCGACAATGTTTCCCTGACCGTGTGGCGCGGCGAGACGGTCGGGCTGGTCGGCGAATCCGGATGCGGCAAGTCCACGCTGGCGCGTTGCCTGGTGAGGCTCTACGACATATCGGACGGCGAGCTTCTGTTCGAAGGCAACGACATAACCTCCAAGTCGCTGTCCGAACTCAGGCCGCTGCGGCGCCGCCTGCAAATGGTTTTCCAGGACCCGTCGGCGTCGCTCAATCCGCGCCGGCGCGTCGGCGACCTGGTGGCCGAGCCGCTGCGCATCCATGGCAGGCTCTCGTCGAGCGAGATCACCAAACGCGTGGCGGAACTGTTCGACCTTGTCGGCTTGCTGCCGGATCACGTCATGCGGTTTCCGCACGAATTTTCCGGCGGACAACGCCAGCGCGTCGGCATCGCGCGGGCTATTGCCCTGAACCCGGACCTCGTGGTCCTGGACGAACCCGTCTCCGCGCTCGACGTGTCGGTGCAGGCACAAATCGTCAACCTGCTTGCCGATCTGCAGGAGAAGCTCAATCTCACGTACATCTTCATCGCCCACGACCTGTCGGTGGTGCGCCAGGTGTCGACCCGCATAGCGGTCATGTATCTCGGCTCGATCGTCGAAGAAGGGCCGGCGGAAGACGTGTTTGCAGCACCGGCCCATCCCTATAGCCAGGCGCTGATTTCGGCGGTTCCCGTCGTGGAGACGACGCCGGGTGGGACGCGCAAGCGCATCATCCTCACCGGCGACGTACCGAGCCCTCTGAACCCTCCAACGGGCTGCCGTTTCCATCCCCGATGCCCAATCGCGGCGGAGCGCTGCCGTTCGGAGCGGCCACAGTTACGGGAATACCGACCCGGTCGCAAAGTCGCCTGCCACTTCCCGACAATGTAGGCGACACTCACCACCGCACGGGTGATCGCCTTCGCCTGACAGATTTCTAAAAGATTCCATTCTTTATCTGGAACCAACCGGCTGTTGGCGCGTTTGGTGGGGTTCGATCGAGCGCATTGCGGTCGACCGGGAGGAAACGATGGATCAATTGCATTTCTTTTCGCCCGTGCGGATTTCGCGCGGGCAGGGACACCCTGCGGAAGAAATCGATAGTGTTGCCGAAGCCATGATGTTCTTGCGGAAATGGCCGACGGGACGGCGCGGTCCGGTTTATCAGTGCGCGCTGAATTGTTGCTCGGCCGCCTTGTCGGGCCAGATGTCGGCCGAGGAAGCAAGGAAAGCGTTCACCGGCTTTGCCCGCATCACGCGCCTTCTCGATGACGACATGGCGTTGCCAGTGCCCGGCGAAGGCGAGGCAAGGGTGCACGCGTTGCGGCGATAGGCTGTTGTCCTGACGGACCTACAAGGTCTCGCGCTGCAGCGGGGCGGGTCTTGTTGTGCAATGCGCTCGGTCTGGCGGGTCGAAAGTTCGTCTTGCGTGGCACACTTTCACAGCGGACGCTCGTCGTTCATGCTTACTTCAGTCACGAGCTTGCGGCGAAGCGCCATCGTGTAGTCGTCTGGCCCCTTCGGCGTCATGACGAAGGCCTGGGAACCGCCAATGACCGATCTGGCAAAATAGGATGCCAGAGGTTCGTCGGGATTCTCATCCTCCGTCGGGATGGCGATGGCATTGATCGTATATCCCTTGGCTATGGCGTTCGACCTGCTCGGCTGGACGGGAAGCCCGTCGTTGTTCTCGCCATTGGAGGAGATATCGATGACTTTCTTGGCCGCCTTTCCCGGAAACTGGTCGAGCAGGAGACTGCCGATGTCGATAGCCGAGGAAACGGATGTTCCGCCTCGCCCTCTGCGGATGAAGCCGGTATCGCCTTTCCTGCTGATCACCGCAGCCGCCGCTTTGGCATCTTCCAGTCCGCAGATGCTTGTCCACGGCAGCACGACGCGTGCGTGTCCGGGGCTCGACCATTCAAAATAGGCAACGCCGATGCAGCCGACATAATTCCGGCTGATGGCGGCGATGATCTCTGGCGAGGTGAGTGCCGCGGCATGTCCCTCGCGTTGCATATCGGCGATCTTCGGATCGATCGATGACGAGAAGTCGACCGCGAACACGATGGCGACGTCAACGTTCGCGGCATGGGCCGAGGCCCCCCAAAACAGCGAAGCTGCAAGTATCCCTGTCACTCTCGAGATTAAACCGGCCAGCGTCAGGAGACTGCCC
>NZ_RZTF01000396.1:4733-5776 GCF_004023175.1 Mesorhizobium sp. M7A.F.Ca.MR.362.00.0.0 | reverse complement strand
ACGATCCCGAATTCGACCCGGCACTGTGCTTCCTCGTCATCGACGCCAAGGGCCGGCTGGCGGCAGCGGCACTGTGCTGGACCCGCGCCTTCGTCAAGGATCTAGCCGTTCATCCGGAGGCTCGCGGCAAGGGCGTTGCCGAAGCGCTGATGTGGCACGCCTTCGCCGTTTTTCGCGAACGCGGCGCCGATCATGTCGACCTCAAGACCAACACGGTCGAGAATCCCGCCGCCGTCCGGCTCTATGAGCGGCTGGGCATGATGCCTGTCGCCTGGGAAGGCTAGGGTGTGCTGATATTCAGGTGATGCCGGCCTGCAAATGATGGCTTCCTGCGCTTCCGGTGCTCACGTACCCAAAAGTACGCTCCGCTCCGGTTCTCGGAAACCACCATTTTCGACTCGGCCTGACCTGAATCTCAACACACCCTGATGGGTGTCGCCTCACGCAGGAACGGCGCGATTTGGGAACCCAAAAGCGCCGCTTCGCATTCAATGGGAGGTGAGGGCCTGACAAGCTGCCGGCGGGTGGGAGGATTTTCCGCGGCCGGCTGCGGAGGGACATCCACCATCATGAAACTCTCTCACGCATTCCTGGCGCTCGGCGTCACTGCCGTTCTGGCTGGCACGCCGGCGCGGGCCGTCGAGCTGTCGATGGTGTCGGGCGATACCGGCGACGGCATCAAGGTGCTGCGCGAGATCCTCGACCGTTACGAGAAAGACAGCGGCAACAAGGTCAGCATCGTCGTCATGCCGACGTCCGGGACCGACCAGTTCGGCCAATACCGGCTTTGGCTCGCCGCGGGAAACAGTGACATCGACGTCTACCAGACGGACGTGATCTGGGCACCGCAACTCGCCAGCCAGCTCGTGGATCTGACCGCAGCGACCAAGGACGTCGTGGCCGAGCATTTCCCATCGATCATCCAGTCACAGACCGTCAACGGCAAGCTTGTCGCCTTGCCGATCTTCACCGATGCGCCGGCGCTCTACTACCGCAAGGATCTCCTCGACAAATATGGCGCCAAGGTGCCGGCCACCTGGAAA
>NZ_RZTF01000396.1:2862-4723 GCF_004023175.1 Mesorhizobium sp. M7A.F.Ca.MR.362.00.0.0 | reverse complement strand
GGCGGACACCGCCAGATTGGTCATGGACAAGGAGCGTGCGGCCGGCAATCGGGATATCTGGGGCTTCGTCTTTCAGGGCAATGCCTATGAGGGGCTGACCTGCAACGCGCTCGAATGGGTGATGTCGAATGGCGGCGGCCAGATCATCGAGCCGGACGGCACTGTCTCCGTCAACAACAGTCAAGCGGCGGCGGCGCTCGACATGGCCAAGGGCTGGGTCGGGACCATCGCGCCGCCCGGCGTGCTCGCCTACCAGGAAGAGGAATCGCGCGGCGTCTGGCAGACCGGCAATGCGGTCTTCATGCGCAACTGGCCCTATGCCTATGCGCTCGGCAACGGCGAGGGCTCGCCGATCAAGGGCAAGTTCGACGTGGTACCGCTGCCGGCCGGCACGGGCGAAGGCGCCCGACCGGTCGCGACCCTGGGCGGCTGGAACCTCGCCGTCTCCAAATATTCGAAGCATCCGGATGCCGCGATCGAGCTGGTCAAGTTCATCGCTTCGCCCGCGATGCAGAAATACCGCGCGCTGAAGACGTCCAACCTGCCGACCATCCAGGCGCTGTATGACGATGCCGACATTGCCAGGGAGCAGCCGATTATTCCGCGCTGGAAGCAGATATTTCTCAATGCGGTGCCGCGCCCCTCGGCCGCGGCCAGGATCAAATACAACGAGGCGTCGAGCCAGTTCTGGAACGCCGTTCACAACACGCTGTCGGGCGACGGCACCGCCGCCGACAATCTGGCCGACCTCGAAGCGACGCTGACCAAGCTGAAGGGCAACGGCTGGTGACCACAGTGCCGACAGGGACCGACGCCCGTGCGGCGTCGGAGACACAGGCTGTTCGCCGTCGGCCATCGCCGTTGACGGCACAGCGCGTTCGCTCGGCGTGGCTTTTCCTGGCGCCGATGCTTCTGGTGCTCGCCGCGGCGGCCGGCTGGCCGCTTGCCCGCACGGTCTATTTCAGCTTCACCGACGCCTCGCTGGCCGACCTCGACGCGCGCCAATGGGTCGGCTTCGCCAATTACTTCTCGGTACTGCACATGCCGAGCGGCCGGACCCTCTATGACGGGTTGCTGGTCGATCCGGTCTGGTGGCGCGCGGTCTGGAACACGGTCCGCTTCACGGTGATTTCGGTGACCTGCGAAACCATCCTCGGCACCATCGTTGCCCTGGTTCTCAACGCGGAATTCGCCGGCCGCGGCATCGTCAGGGCAGCGATCCTGATCCCCTGGGCCATCCCGACGATCGTCTCGGCGAAGATGTGGCAATGGATGCTCAACGACCAGTTCGGCATCATCAATGTCGTGCTGCTCAATCTTGGCCTGATCAGCACCAAGATCGCCTGGACGGCCAACGCCGACACGGCGATGGCCGCGGTCCTCATCGTCGATATCTGGAAGGCGATACCATTCATGACGCTGCTCATCCTGGCCGCGCTGCAGATGCTGCCGAGAGAGATCATCGAGGTCGCCAGGCTAGACGGCGCCAATCCGTGGCAGATCTTCTGGCGGGTGACCTTGCCGCTCATCCGCCCCGCGCTGATGGTGGCCGTGATCTTCCGCGCGCTCGATGCGCTGCGCATCTTCGACCTGATCTATGTGCTGACGCCCAACAATGCGCACACCAAGTCGATGTCGGTGTTCGCCCGTGAGAACCTGTTCGAGTTCGACAAGTTCGCCTATGGCTCCGCCGCCTCGACCTTGCTTTTCCTGATCCTCGCTCTGCTCACCATCGTCACCATCCGCATCGGCCGGATCAGGCTGGACGGAGGCCGCTGACATGTGGATCGTCAAGCGCACGGGCTTTTATCTGCTGGTTGCGGCAATCGTCTTCGTCGCGGTGTTCCCGTTCTATTACGCC
>NZ_RZTF01000396.1:0-2853 GCF_004023175.1 Mesorhizobium sp. M7A.F.Ca.MR.362.00.0.0 | reverse complement strand
CATCGTCACCAGCCTGAAATCGGGGACCGAGCTGTTCCGGGCCGATCTGTGGCCGACAACGGTCAGTCTTGCCAACTACCGGAATGTGCTGACCGAAGGCAGCTTCGTGCGCAATTTGCTGAACTCGCTCTTCGTCTCCGGCGCGGTGGTTGCGCTTTCTCTGTTGCTCGGCGTCACATCGGCCTATGCGCTGGCGCGCATTCGATTCCGCGGCCGCTCGGCCCTGCTGTTCATCATCCTGTCGGTGTCGATGTTCCCGCAGGTGGCGCTGCTGGCCGGGCTGTTCGAACTGGTCCGCCTGTTCGGCCTCTACAATTCGCTGTTCGCGCTGATCTTCTCCTACATGATCTTCACCTTGCCGTTCACCGTCTGGGTGCTCACCACCTTCGTCCGGGACCTGCCGGTCGAGGTCGAGGAGGCGGCGATCCTAGACGGCGCGACGCCGTGGATCATCGTCACCCGGGTCTTCCTGCCGCTGATGTGGCCGGCGCTGGCAACCACCGGCCTGCTGGCCTTCATCGGCGCGTGGAACGAGTTCCTGTTTGCCCTGACCTTCACCTCCAACAACGCACAGCGGACCGTGCCGGTGGCGATCGCGCTGCTCTCCGGCAACTCGCAGTTCGAGATCCCATGGGGCAACATCATGGCCGCCTCGGTGATCGTCACGGTGCCGCTGGTGGTGCTGGTCCTGATCGTCCAGCGCAAAATCGTCTCCGGCCTCACCGCGGGCGGGGTCAAGGGGTGAGGGACGAGTCCTCAGATGTCCGGCGCGTTGCCGATCTTCTGCTTAAGCTCCAGCGCCCAGGCGCGGCCTTCGTCGCCGCCCCACAGCAGCCAGGCAATATAACCGGCCGAAGGGTTTTGCTCATTGCCGTAGTTCCTGCCGCGCTTGTCGATCTCGTGGCGGGCGAAATAGCTGACCATGCGGCGGATGGTGGAGGGCGCGAGCTTTTCCCGGTTCTTCAGCTCGGTGGCTCGGGCGACGCCGATCTCGGTGCCGCCACGGCCGAACTCGCCGCGCAGCCTGAGGCCCTTGGCGGCATTGTCGGCCACCACTTGCGGGCAGCGCAGATCGATCTCGCCGTCGTGCATGTTGTTCCCCGGATCACGCTGCCCGAACAGGTATTACGACATCTCACCATGCGCAATAAATGTCGGGACCGATCGCTGCCGAACGTCCTTGGGTCGCAGAGCAACCGCGCCGGGACGCCGGCGCCGCGACTTGAAGGAGCCGATCATGATCACCTTTCCCAATGAATCCGCCAAATACCGCACCGCGCGCGAAAAATTGCTGAAGAAGGAAATCGAGCTGCGCCGCGCCATGGAAGAGGTCGCCGAGGCCCGGCGCGCGTTGCCGCCGGGCGGGCTGATCCGCCAGGACTATGAGTTCGACGGGCTGGACGGCGATGGGAGGCCTGCAAAGATAAAGCTGTCGGAACTGTTCGCGCCCGGCAAGGACTCGCTCATCCTCTACAACATGATGTTCCCGCGCCATCCGCAGGAAAAGCGCGAGGTGGCGACCAGCGGCGACACGGCGAAGCTCGCCCGGCAGGACCAGCCATGTCCATCCTGCACCGCATTGCTCGACCAGTTCGACGGCGCGGTCGGGCATCTCCAGGCCGCCGGCTTCAATTTCGCGGTGGTGGGCAAGACCGCGCTCGAAAACCTGGTCACGCTCGGCCGCGACCGGGGCTGGCGCAACATGCGGCTGGTGTCTTCGGCTTCCAACAGCTTCAAGCGCGACTACAATGCGGAGGCGGCCGACGGCTCACAGATCCCGCTGCTGTCCGTGTTTCACCGCGACGGCGAGGGCATACGCCATTTCTGGAGTTCGGAACTGGATTTCGCGCCGACGGAGCCGGGCCAGGATCCGCGCAGCCTCGGCACCTGCGAAACGCTGTGGAACCTGATGGATTTCACGCCGGAAGGCCGCCCGAACTGGAACGAGCAGCTGCAATATGGCGAGGCGTGTTGCCACTGAAAGGCAGCTCTGGCCAGCCGCCGCGGTTCGGGGACCGAGGCGACATGCGCAGGCTTCTTCCTCATGAGCTGCAACCGGAGTGCCCAAGCGACGTTGGATTGTCCGAGGGATAATTCCAACCGGAGACATGCCATGAAGACGCTTACCATTCTGACCGCAGCAGCATTGCTTGCCGGCGCGCCGGCCTTTGCCCAGTCGAACACGACCGCCACGACCACGCCGCTCGCTACGACGACGAAGGTCGACACTTCGACTTTCATCAAGACGGTGCCGAGCGCCAATGAGTTCGAGATCGAGTCCAGCAAGCTCGCCGAGCAGAAGGCGACCGATGCCGACGTCAAGGCGTTCGCCAAACAGATGATCGCCGACCACACCAAGGCCGGCGAGGAATTCAAGGCGGCGCTTGCCCAGGGCCAGACAACCTCGGCCACCGCACCGTCCGGTCCAGCCCTGCAGCCCAAGGAGCAGAAGATGCTCGATGAATTAAAGGGCGCCAGCGGCGATCAGTTCCAGGCCAAATACATCGAGATGCAGACCAACGCCCACAAGGAAGCCGTGGCGCTGTTCAGCGGCTATGCGCAATCCGGCGACGACCCGGCGATGAAGGAATTCGCCAAGAAAACCCTGCCGACGCTGCAGATGCACGAAAAACATGTGAAGGAACTGGCCGCCGCGCATCAGGGGTGAGGGCGGTTCAAGGTCGACGCCCTATGGCGCCCCCCTCTGTCCTGCCGGACATCTCCCCCTCAAGTGGGGAGATTGGCCGTCGTCACTGTTTTCGCCAATTTTCAACGTTGCAAGGTGAAGGCCGGCCCCAAAGCTGCCAATCTCCCCCCTTGAGGGGGAGATGTCCGGCAGGACAGAGGGGGGCG
>NZ_RZTF01000395.1:0-5787 GCF_004023175.1 Mesorhizobium sp. M7A.F.Ca.MR.362.00.0.0 | reverse complement strand
AAAGACGACGACCAGCGCGACAGCCGGCGCGACATAGAGCAGGCCGATCCATTGTTGGCGGCTGGCGACCCTGCGGGCGCGGGGCGGGGCAGGGGTTGCTGCGGTGATGACGGTCATGGCTGTTCCCTTGGCGCTGCGTCCCCCTCCCCCTTGAGGGGAGGGTCCGGCCGTAGGCCGGGGGTGGGGTCCTCTGCGGAGCGCGCCGACATCAAGAAACGTCGAGCACTGCGGTGGCGACCCCACCCGGACCTGCGGTCCGACCTCCCCTCAAGGGGGAGGTGAGGTTGGGCTATTTCTGCGGCGCCTGGTCGATGATCGATTGCATCGTCTCTTGTGCGTTGGCTATGGCGCCGTCGACATCGTCGCCGAAGAAGACCTCGTTGATCATCTGCGTCCACGGCCCGTTGGCGGAGTTGATCAGGTCGTTGAACACCACGGAATAGGGTGTCTTGCCCTTGGCCATGGCCTCGGCGGCGATCTGGTAGCGCGGATCGAGATCCTTCAGCGCTTCCTTGGCGATGTCGCCGCGCACCGGCAGGCTGCCGTATTTGGCAAGGATTGTCTGGCCTTCGAGCGAATAGGCGAAGTCGAGGAATTCCTTCACCACGGGCAGTTTCGTGGTGCCCTTGGTGACGACGAAATTGTCGCCGCCGGCAAAGGACGACCAGCCGCCGTCCTTGCCCGGCAGGAAGGTGACGCCGTAGTCGATATCGGGATACTGGGTGTTGAGCGCGCCGATGGCGAAGGCGCCGGACGGCGAGATGCCGATATTGCCGGCGGCAAATGCCGCAAAGAAGTTGGCGCCGGTATCGGTCTGCGCGCCCGCCGGCACCAGATCCTTTTTGACCATCGAGCGGTAGAGATCGATGGCGCCGCGCAGCTGCGGGCTGTCCAGCGTCGCTTTCGAGCCGTCTTCGCTCAGGATGTCGCCGCCAGACGCCCAGATCAGCGGCGTGAAGGTGAAGATGTTGCAGCCGCCGCAATTGCCGGAGAAGTAGAAGCCCTTGATGTTGCCGCCGAGCGCGTTAACCTTCTCGGCATCGGCCGCGATCTCGGCCCAGTTGGCAGGGCCTTTTTCGGGGTCGAGGCCGGCCTGCTTGAACAGCTTCTTGTTCCAGATCAGCACCGAGGCGTCGGCAGAGAAGGGCAGGCCATAGATGTGATCCTTGTAGGTGCCGGTCTTCACATGCGCCGGCGACAGGCTGGCAAAATAGGGCAGGGACTTTGCCCAATCGGTAATGTCCTCCAATTGGCCGGCTGCGGCGAAGGACGGCGTGTAGATCAAGTCGAGCGACAGCGCGTCGGGCGCCGTGCCGCCGGCGGCCGCGGCACCGTATTTCGGGATGATCTCAGCATTGGGAATGATGTCGAGCTTGACCTGGTTGGTGTGCGCCTTGTTGTAGGCATCGACGATCCTCGGCATGAAATTCGAGCCGTCGGCGCGCACCCAGATGTTGGCCGTCTCGGCGGCGGCAGTGCCGAGACCGCCACCCAGAACGGCAGCGGCCAGGGTCAGTTTGGCAATCAGGTTCCTCATGTTCTCCTCCTCCAAGGTTGCCGCGGTCCGCGGCTTGGCGCCGATTGCGCGGCGCTTCGTTTTCAGCCACCCGGCGGATGGCCGCATGACTGCCGCACCACCAGCCGGCACGGCAGTTTTCGAATGCCTGGCGCGGCGGGCTTGCCGCCGACCAGCGAAAGCAGGGGTCAACCCGGCCTCGCGCCCGAGCGCGACAAGGTTCATGTCGACAGAGGTCAGCGGCGGGCGCGTCGCCTCGGCCACGATCTCCCAATTGTCGAAACCGATGACGCCGACATCACTGGGGACGTCGAGGCCGCGTTCGCGCAGCGCATCGATGACGCCGCGCGCGATCTGGTCGTTGCCGCAGAAGACCGCGTCCGGCCTTTCGCTTTTGCCGTCGAACAGTTGCGCAACCGCCTGGTGACCCCAGGCTTCCGACCAGGAGCCGAGCAGCGGCTCGCTGACCGTCAGGCCGTTTTCGACCAGCACGTCGCGGTAAGCCTGGACGCGCGCGTGCACCACGGCAAAGCTCGCCGGCCCGGTGACATGGGCGATGCGCTTGCGGCCCAGCCGGCAGAAATGCTCGACGGCCAGCCGGGCGCCGCCAACATCGTCCGAGACGAAGGCGACGGCGTCGGGATCTGGCTGCGTGAAGGCATAGATCACCGGGACGCGCAGATTGGAGAGGTCGACGGGCAGATGGCGATCGATGCGCTTGCCGGTGGCGATGATGCCGTCAACGCGCTTGTCGAGCATGGCGTCGACATGCATCTGGCCCAGCCGCGGATCCTCCTCGACATTGCACAGGAACACCGAGACGCCATTGTCGACCAGCGCGTCCGAAATGCCCGACATCAACGGCAGCGAGAAGCGGCCATAGGTATCGTTGGTGAGCAGGCCGACGGTGAAGCTGCGCCGCCGGAGCAGGCTTTGCGCCAGGCTGTTGGGCCGGAAACCGAGCCGCCGGGCGGTCTCGCGAATGCGTTCGCGCGTCTCGGCTGTCATCCGGCCCTGGCCATTGAGCGCCTTGGATGCGGTGGCGACACTGACTCCGGCCTGGGCGGCCACGTCACGCAAGGTGACTGGCTTGGAAAAGACTGGAACAGGCAGATCGTCCGATGGCATCGCGCCGAGATCCTTGGTTGGGAAAAGGTTTTCTCTTACCGGGCCGGATGAGGCCCGGCAGGTGGCCGAGCCCGACGACGATTGCTTGGGAAAACCTTTTCTCAGATGAAGCTAAGCCAGATCGAATCGCTGTTCAAGGGGAAAGTTGGTTGGCCTCCGCTCCTCTCCTCCGAAATGCAACGCGGGGTAAAAGCAGCCTCGGAAGCGCGTAGCTCAGGGGAAGAACGTCAGTCGCAGTGCTGGAGGCCCTCGGTCGACACGGGGCGGGCTGCCGCTTGGGGCGTGAAGGATCGCAACTCTGCGCCGGAAGCGAGGCCCGGCAAGGTTGGCTGACGAACGCTCTGAAATTCGATGCCGAAAATTCTGAACAATCCCTCGGGATTAACCTTTCCGTAAATATTTGGCCGCTACTTCGACAGCCATGGCCTCGTGGCGGAGCGGCTACGCTGGAGACGGCAAATCTCTGAAGCCTCGGTTCGATCCCGAGGCGAGGCCTCCAAAATTTGGCGTCCCAATCTGCCCCGACCGCAGTCAGGTCCCACGAATAGGTTGTGTGTTGCGAAGGCAGTGCGGACCGGCCGTCAAAGCAGTCCTGTCTTGAATTTGGCATGCAGGCGCTCGCGAAAAGAGTGCTATGGAAGGGAGGCGAGCGTTGTTGCTTCGCTTTTTCCTGACATTCGAGGCCTTTCGTGCGTGAACCGTCGCTGCTGCCCGTTTTTGGAAAACTTGGCCTCAAGACCCCTGTCGCCTTGGCGGCGGCACCAATCTCGCCGGCAGGTGTGCCGCACCTGCGGAAGCTTCTGGCTGCGCATGGCGGCATGGTGCTGAAACTGTCGGTCGTCGCCTGGACGGTGCTGATCCTGGGCGCCGTGTTTTTCACGATGCAAGGCTGACCGGCATGGCCAACCGCTACACGGTGCGCATGGAGCTTCCCCAGAGTTGGAGCATCATCGATGTCTTCACCGGCCAGCCTGCGGTTGTCCGGCAAAAGGTGATGGTCGGGATGGGGCCGCGCGAGGCCGAGGACATGGTCGTGCAGATGAATGTCCGCGACGTCAAACGCCGCGAAAGGGCCGAGCGCAAGACCTGATCGCGGTCAGCGCCAACTCGCCGCCATTTCAGCCGAAATCGGCCGCCGTCAGCACATACATGCTCTTGCGGGTGCGGTCGTAGGCCTTCGACGCCACCTCGCGGATGGCGCTGCTCTCGGTGTCGAATGTCTGGAGATAACCGGCTTCATCGGCAGCAGTGCCCGGCCGCATCTTGGCCATGGCGTCGGCAGCGACGGAAAATGAGATCTGGAACATGCCGTCATGGCCGACGAAACGAATGCGCTGGCCCGCTTCGTCATAGCTGCGGCTGGGGTTGGGGAAGGTGAGGCTCATGTCTTGGCCTCCGTGGCTTTCTTGGTCGCCCGCTTCTTCTTCGGCGTAGGATTGAGGGCCTCGGCGACACGATCGGCCTCTTCCTTGGCCAGCCGAAGCTCCCTCAGCCTTGCCGTCTTGATCTCCCTGGCTCTTGCCTCGGACATATATTCGGCGGTCGCCTTGTTTTTCTCCGCTGTCTTCTTCTGCTTGTCGACAAAGCGGGCTTCAGCTTTTTCCATGATCGTCTGATTGCCTTCGGCCATCGAAGAAATCTCCCTTGTGCCTGAAATCGTGAAAGTGAACTTGTCCGATAAATAGGCACTCGATCGGCAAAATTCAATCTTTTGAATTATTTGACATTCTGCGGATATCACGAAACGGCCAGCTGAAATAATACTTTTGAATATTTAATTTGGCCCGCGAATAATTTTTGGCACTCCTATCTATCGAGTGCCAACGCGTCTATAGAGGAGGGGCGTGGCCGCCTGTGCCGGCCCAGAAAGAAAGTTCCCATGAAATTTCGGCCACTCCACGACCGCGTCGTCATTCGTCGCGCCGAAGGCGATATCAAATCCAAGGGCGGGATCATCATCCCCGACACTGCCAAGGAAAAGCCGCAGGAGGGCGAAGTCATCGCCGTCGGCCCTGGCGCACGCGACGAAAACGGCACGCTTGTTCCGCTCGACGTCAAGGCCGGCGACTTCATCCTGTTCGGCAAATGGTCGGGCACCGAGGTCAAGATCGACGGCGAGGACCTTCTGATCATGAAGGAAGCCGACATCATGGGCGTCATCGACAAGAGCGAGACTGGCATTATCGACAAGGGCGCTGCAACCGAAAAGGCCGTGGCCGCCAAGAAAGCTGCCTGACCTCATTTTCTCCGAACGAACTGGATAAAAATCATGTCTGCCAAGGAAATAAAATTCTCCACCGACGCGCGCGACCGCATGTTGCGCGGCGTCGAGATCCTCACCAATGCGGTGAAGGTCACGCTCGGCCCCAAGGGCCGCAACGTCATCATCGACAAGGCCTATGGCGCGCCGCGCATCACCAAGGACGGCGTCACCGTCGCCAAGGAAATCGAGCTTGCCGACAAGTTCGAGAACATGGGCGCCCAGATGGTGCGCGAAGTGGCCTCGAAGACCAACGACCTAGCCGGTGACGGCACCACCACCGCCACGGTGCTGGCCGCCTCGATCCTGCGCGAAGGCGCCAAGCTGGTCGCCGCCGGCATGAATCCCATGGATTTGAAGCGCGGCATCGACCAGGCGGTTTCCGCCGTGGTCAAGGAAATCCAGGCGCGGGCCAAGAAGGTCAAGTCGTCGGCCGAGATCGCACAGGTCGGCACCATCGCCGCCAATGGCGATGCCAGCGTCGGCGAGATGATCGCCAAGGCGATGGACAAGGTCGGCAATGACGGGGTCATCACCGTCGAGGAAGCCAAGACCGCAGAGACCGAACTCGACGTCGTCGAAGGCATGCAGTTCGACCGCGGCTATCTCTCGCCCTATTTCGTCACCAATGCCGACAAGATGCGCGTCGAGCTGGAAGAGCCCTACATCCTCATCCACGAGAAGAAGCTCGGCAATCTGCAGGCGATGCTGCCGATCCTCGAAGCGGTGGTGCAGAGCGGCAGGCCGCTGCTGATCATCTCCGAGGACGTCGAGGGCGAGGCTCTGGCGACGCTGGTCGTCAACAAGCTGCGCGGCGGCCTCAAGGTTGCGGCCGTCAAGGCGCCGGGCTTCGGCGATCGCCGCAAGGCGATGCTGGAAGACA
>NZ_RZTF01000394.1:3981-5788 GCF_004023175.1 Mesorhizobium sp. M7A.F.Ca.MR.362.00.0.0 | reverse complement strand
TTGTAGATCGTCCCGACAGAGACCTCGGCCTGCGCGGCGATCGCCTCGATCTTGGCGCCTTCGTAGCCGGCCTCGCGAAACAGTTCGGCCGCCGCCTCGATGATACGCCGGTGCCGGTCCGCCTTTTGCCTAGCCCGCAATCCGCTCATTCCCAGCCTCTTGCCACAAAACAGAATTGACTCAATTTTAGAATTGGTTCAATTTTTTGCAAGAAGCCACAAAGGCAAGGGAGAACACTCGATGTCACACACAGCCAGCAATCCGCTTTCCATCCTGAAGACCCGTTTGCGCACAGCTGCCGCAGCCGCGGCGCTGCTGCTTTCGACGAGCGCGCAGGCCGCCGATCTCAACGCGCTGATCTGGTGCGATCATGCCGATCCGGCCTTGCTGCAGCCTTTCGAGGAGGCCAATGGCGTCAAGGTCAACGTCAAGGAATTCGAGGGCACCGGCGCCGGCCTCGCCATCGTCGAGCAGTCGCAGCCCGGCGACTGGGATGTGATGGTGATCGACAGCATCGACGTGCCGCGCGGCGTTGAGAAGGGCCTGTTCGAGCAGTTGCCGGAAGACAAACTGCCGCTGGCCGACCTGTTCCCGCAGGTGAAGATGGACGGCTCCACCGTGGTCGGCGGCAAGCGCTACGGCATCACCGAAAAGTTCGGTTACAACACGATCGGCTACAACAAGACCAAGGTCGACCCGGCCGACATGCAGTCGATGGCGGCACTCACCGGCGACAAGTACAAGGGTAAGGTCGCCATTTACGACTACTACCTGCCGGTCATCGGCATGGCCGCACTGGCGATCGGCAAGAAGACGGCCGATCTCACCGAAGCCGACCTGCCCGCCCTCAAGGACGAGCTCTTGAAGATGAAGGCCAATGCCAAGCTGGTCGGCGAAGTGACCGCCAGCCAGACGGCGCTGGCGACCGGCGAGGTCGACATATTGGTCGGCGGCGGCGAATGGGTGACGGCGGGCCTGGCCAAGGAAAACCCGGCGCTGGACTTCTCGGTCCCCAAGGAGGGTGCGATTCTCTGGTCGCAGTCGCTGGCCATGTTCAAGGATTCCAAGAACAAGGACATGGCGCTGAAGTTCATCCAGTACATTATGAGCCCGGAAGGCCAGGCGCGCCTTGCCACCTCGTCCTGCTACTGGGGCATGCCGGCCAACACCAAGGCAGCACTCACCGACGACCAGAAGAAGGTGTTGCGCTTCGACGAACAGCCGGGCTTCCTCGCCCGCGCCCAGGCCTATCCGGCGCCGAACGCCGATCTCGACAAGAAGATGCAGGACATGTGGACCGAAATGCTGCAGGCGAAATGAGCCGATAGCGCTCATGAGCAGCTCGGCAAACAACGGACGTGCCCTGCCCCGGGCGGGCTCTGCTCTGCCCTGGGCGCTGGTCACGCCGGCGCTCGGCTGGACGCTGCTGTTCTTCGTGCTGCCCTTCATCGCCATGGGGTTTTCCAGCCTGACGGCGCATGAGGGCGGCGGCTTCACGGCGTCCAACTACAGCCAGTTCTTCACCAACCCGTCCTACTGGCAGGCGATGGTGAACTCGCTGCAGGTGACCGCAATCGTCACCGTGATTTCGGTGCTGCTCGCCTATCCCTTTGCCTGGATCCTCGCCGAACAGGTGCCGGAGCGCTGGCAGCGGCTGGCGCTGATGCTGGCCGTGCTGCCGTTCTGGACCTCCTATGTCGTGCGCTCCTATTCCTGGCTGCTGGTGCTGGCGCAGAACGGCGTCGTCAACCGGGCGCTGACCGGCTCCGGCCTGTTTGCCGAGCCGCTGCAGCTCGCCAACACGCGT
>NZ_RZTF01000394.1:0-3972 GCF_004023175.1 Mesorhizobium sp. M7A.F.Ca.MR.362.00.0.0 | reverse complement strand
CCGTCACCGGCTTCGTGCACTTCTTCGTCATGCTGTTGACGCTGACCATCTTTGCCAACCTCAAGCAGTTGAGCCCGAGCTACCGCAAGGCGGCCGCCGATCTCGGCGCCGGGCCGGTGCGCACCTTCCTGCATGTCGTGCTGCCGCTGACCTTGCCCGGCATCATGGTCGGCGCCTTCCTGACCTTCGTGCTGTGCATCGGCGACTACATCACGCCGCAGATCCTGGGCGGCAACAACGAGCTGCTGATGCCGCAGCTGGTGATGATGCAGATCGGCAGGCGCGGCGATTTTCCGCTGGCCTCGGCGCTGTCGATCATCCTGATGGCGGTGGTCACATCAGCCTATCTCGCCTGCGCGCGCTGGCTGAAGATCGAGCGGGCCTGAGATGCGCCGGATCGTCCGCATCGCCTCCTGGCTCTACGCGCTCGCCGTCTACGGCTTCATCTTCCTGCCGGTCGTCGTGCTGGTGCTGTTTTCGCTGCAGGCGACGTCGTTCCCGATCCCGCCCTTCACCGGCCCGTCGCTGCGCTGGTACGATGCGGTTCTTTCGGACACGCGGCTGACCTCGGCGCTGGTCAACTCGCTGCTGGTGGCATCCATCTCCTCGCTCGCAGCCGTCACGCTCGGCTTTCTCTCCGCCTGGGGCTTTGCCCGCTTCGTCCTGCCTGGCTCCGGCCTGCTGCGCGGGCTGATCACCCTGCCGCTGACGGTCAGCTATCTCATCATCGGGATGGGGCTGCTGGTGCTGTTCAACTGGGCCGGCGTGCCGAAATCGCTGCTTGCCGCCGGCATCGGCCATGTCGTGATCAACCTGCCGCTGTGCTTTGCCATCATCTACAGCCAGATGGGCGACCACCAGATCAACATCGAGCGTGCCGCGCGCGACCTCGGCGCGCCGGAATGGAAGGTGCTGCTGCTGATCACCGTGCCGGTCATGGCGCCCGCCATCTTCGCCGGCTTCTTCCTGTCGATGACCTTCTCCTGGGACGAGTTCGTGATCTCCTTCCTGCTCACCCGCTTCGACACCACGCTGCCTGTCGAAATCTGGAACCTGCTGCGCTCCGGCCTCAACCCCAAGACCAACGCCATCGGCTCGCTGGTCTTCGCCGTCTCCATCGTGCTGGTCGTGCTGTTCGAGTTGACGTTGCTGCGCAGGAGAAAGGCATGACCGCGCCTTTGGTCGATATTCGTGCCGTCTCGCATCGCTTCGGCCAGCACACCGTGCTGAAGGATGTCTCGCTGCAGATCGAGCCGGGCAGCTACACCATCCTGCTTGGGCCCTCGGGGTCTGGCAAGACGACGCTCTTGTCCATTCTGGGCGGCTTCGTCACCCCCAGCGAAGGCAAGGTGTTCATCCGTGGCGAGGACTGCACCTCGGTGCCGCCGGCCAAGCGGCCGACGACGACGGTGTTCCAGGACTATGCGCTGTTCCCGCATATGAGCGTCGGCAGCAATGTCGGCTTCGGCCTGCGCATGCAGGGCGTCGACGGCGCTACCCGGGCGGCAAAGGCGCGTGAAGCGCTTGCGCTGGTCGGCCTCGCCTCCGCCTTCGACAAGAAGCCGCATCAGCTTTCCGGCGGCCAGCGGCAACGCGTGGCGCTGGCGCGGGCGCTGGTGATCGAGCCGGCGGTGCTTCTGCTCGACGAGCCGCTCGGCGCGCTCGATCTCAAATTACGCCGGCAGATGCAGGACGAGTTGAAAGCGATCCAGAAGCGCGTCGGCACCGCCTTCATCCACGTCACCCACGACCAGGAAGAAGCGATGGCGCTGGCCGACCATTGTGTGGTGATGAATGATGGGCGCATTGAGGACGAAGGTCCGCCCGAGCGCGTCTACGCACGGCCGGCGACGCGCTTTTCCGCCACCTTCATGGGCGAAAGCTCGATCCTTGCCGGCACGGTCACGGAAGCGAAGGAGAGGACAAGCACCGTCGCCACGCCCGTCGGGCCGGTCTCGCTGCCCGGTGCGCTGCCGGTGGGCTCCGCCGTTGCGCTGGCCATACGGCCGGAGCATCTTGTCCTCGGCGAGGCCAGCGGCGGTGTCAGGCTCGGCACGGCTGAGGTGAGCGATGTCGTCTTCCAGGGCAGCTTCAAGCGCGTGCTTGCGGTTTCCATCGAGGACCCCTCGCTTCACTTCATCGCCAAATTGCCCGCGACGGCGGCCGTCCAGCCGGGCGACACGGTCGCGATTTCCTGCGATACCGACCAGATTATTCTGCTGACGGACTGAGCTTTTCTGACGGATTGAACATGGCAACACTTCCGCTCATCGAGGCACCCGACTGGTACGAAACCATCCGCATGAGCGATGGCGTGACCTTGATCCACGAGCCGTGGATAAAACCGTTCTTCCGCTGCAATATGTGGCATGTGCGCGGCCGCGACCGCGACCTCCTCTTCGACACCGGCCTCGGTCATTTCAGCCTCCGGCGCCATGTACCGCTGGTCAGCGAGCGCAAGCTGATTTGCGTCGCCAGCCACACGCATTTCGACCATATCGGTTGCCACCACGAATTTCCCGAGCGCTGCGTGCACGCCGCCGAGGCCGGCATCCTCGCCGATCCGCGCAATGAATGGACGGCAGCCGGCACCTATGCGACCGACGAGATGTTCGATCGCATGCCGCAAGGCTGGGACACGGCGCGCTACGGCATTTTGCCTGCGCCCGCCGGCCGTTTGCTCGACCAGGGCGATGTCGTCGATCTCGGCGACCGTGCCTTCGAGGTGATCCACACGCCCGGCCATTCGCCCGGCGGCATCGCGCTCTACGAAAACAGGACGGGCATCCTGTTATCCGGCGACGTCATCTATGACGGCCCGCTGATCGACGACGTCTACCACTCAGACATTCCCGACTACATGGCGACGCTGATGCGCCTGCGCGACCTCGATGTCTCGGTCGTGCATGGCGGCCATTTCCCAAGCTTCGGCAAGGTGCGTTACCGCCAGCTTGTCGACGAATATCTGGCGCAGAAGCGGCAAGCCGGCTGCCATCTGCGGCAGCCCTGAAAGCGGTTAGCGCATCAGTTCGAAATGCCGCGGGAACGCCTGATGCAGCAGGAGCAGCATGGTCTTGCGCAGCACGTTGGTGTCACGGCTGGACGGATTGAGATGATCCCAATACCAGGCGCCATGAACCAGATAATTCAGGCTCTCCGACAGCGTATCGATGTCGACGCCGGTATAACCGCCACTGCGCGAAATCTCGATCAGCAGCTCGCGCGCCTCGGCGGTGTAGGCAAGGTCGCTCGGCAGGCCGATTTCGTTGTAGATCTGCATGCTCTTGCGGTCGCTGGAAAACACGACAAAAACTGAAACCCATTTCGGATGCTGGCGGGCGAAACGTTGCGCGCAATCGACCGCGCCCAGAGCCCGCTCAACCGGCGACAGGCCGGGCGCCCGCACCAACGTCACCCACAGCTCATCATATCGATCGCTGAGATACTGCAGGACGGCGCGAAACAGGTTCTCCTTGCTGCGGAAATGGAAGACGACCAGGGCATTGGACGAGCCGACATGTTCGGCGATGCGCTGCATGGTGACGCTTGCCAGCCCCTCCTCCGCGATGAGTTCGATGGTGGCGTCGATGATCCGCTGCACGCTGGCTTCGCCGCGCTCGCGCCGACGGTCCTTGGGCGGCGCGGCATCGTTTGCCGCACTTCCATTCTTCGCCGTTGCGCCTTTGCGTTTTGCCGCCGCAGCCTTTTGTTGCGCCATCTTCGTCCAGCTCCTTTCGGACCTTCTGGCGGCGATCGCCGGCGCCACCACAGATCCGTCTATTCGAGGTGTCGGGCGTCGGCTCACCACAACTAGGACCGCAGATCAACCACCATCGCGGCAAGGGCCGCATCGCCCTGTTATAGCGACGGACGCGTTTCGGCGTTTGTGTACCATTGCCCGTTGGCCGTCTCATAGGCCATGGCCGCCCGGAAAACATCGGCGTCGCAATAGGTGCGGCCGACGATCTGGAT
>NZ_RZTF01000393.1:2687-5842 GCF_004023175.1 Mesorhizobium sp. M7A.F.Ca.MR.362.00.0.0 | reverse complement strand
TTTGGGAGGGCTGGGAGGTGCCGTCGCCAGCTTCATGGGCTTGGTGAAAAGCGTCAAGAACGGGGACCCTGCCAGCGCCACCTTGGGCGCCATCGCGGGAGTTTCCGGCGCGCTCGGCTCCGCCGCGTCATTTGCGGAAGGGGCCATGTATTTCGCGGGCGTATCCAGGCTCGACGCTTTCGGCCCATTGAAGTCCGCTTTCTCCGCGATCAGCCGGGCTGTACCGATGAGCGCCTACGATTACGATAGCGCGGCCGCCCGCTTGGCCGCCCGCTACGAATGGAAGGGTCCGAGCCTCGTTCTCGAACGCGTGGGACTTGCCGCCATCGGCGAAGTTACGGCCGGTCTTTCCGATATCGTCGCTCTAGCCCTTGTCTTCTACGACACGTTCAAGGGCGAAATTGCAAGGTCCAGGCAGAATGCAGCCGTCTGGAACGATGTGAACGGGTCTCTGACCCGACTTTTTGGGTCCGGACGCAACATTCACGTCGATTATCCAAACTACAATCCAAAGCCGGGTCCAGGACATCCAAACTGAGCGCGCCCTCGGAGCGCCGATGCTGGGTCCGGCGCGCCACCGGACCTGCCATGACCTTGCAGGTGCCAAGACCTACGCGGCCATGGCCTGAACGACGCGCTCGAAGAAGCGGAGCTGGATGTAGCGGCCGGGAACGGCGGCGTCGAAAACCTCGTCCGCGAGCGGCGACTGCGTCATGATCGGAACGCAAAATCCGGCTCGGACGCGCTGCGTCCGGGCCGCGCCCTCGAGCAGGGCAAGGACCACCGGCGCGGAGGTCATGCCGGCGCCGTAGTAGAGCCCGACGAGCCGGGTGCCGGAATCCAGCCAGAAGGTCGGCTCCGCCTCGCTCGACAGATCCTGCGGCGGCATGTCGCCGAGATCGTGCGCGAAGCTCTTGCGGCCCTTCCTCAGCTCCGGACTGCCGAACTCCTCCTTCTGTTCGCGCTTGAATTCGGTCTGCGTCATGCGCTGGTCGTGGCGGAACAGAGCACGGCTGATGCCGAGATCCACGAAACCGGCCAGGATCAGCGTCGCGCATCCGATCAGGGTGATGGCACCGAAGAGATGCAGGCCGGTCCGCAGGACGCAGGCGTCCCCGCAAAGCGGCGCCCAGATCGCCGTATTGAAGAGAAACATCCCGATCAGGACCCCGCTGCCGCCGACGATCGCCACCTTGATCAGCGATTTCAGGAGTTCGGACAGCGCCTTGATCTCGAAGAACCGCTTCAGGCCCTTGATCGGATCGAGCCGCGTGAAGTTGGGCGCGACGCGCATGGGCGGAGGCGGGACCACGGCAGGGGAATGCCCGTCAGACCCGCGCGCCTTCCTTGCGACTGCCCACATGAAGCCGACCAGTTCACGGGCGATCGCGGTGCAGACGACCGTTGTCCGTTTGCCTCGAGCGCTCAGCATGCGGTAGCGGGCTGTCAGGCGGGACTGCGCCTTCCAGGCGATCTCACACACCTTCGGTGACGCCTGCTCCAATCGGTATAGCTTCGCCTTCCCGACCTTGGGCGGATGTCGATAGGTCCAGGCGCTCTCGACCAACATGTGGCGAACCCGCCCGTTGCCTGCCTTTGTGATGCCGCCGCGCCGGACTGTCTCCCCCGGTTGAGCGCTCGCCGGGAACCAGACCGAGATATCCCAAAGCTGACGCGGGCTTTCGAACCGGCTGGCGTCGCCGACTTCGGTGACGAACGTGACGGCGACAATCAGGTTGTGATTTTTCGTGGAATGAGGGCTCTGACGCACTCTCGCTGCGGCCACAGCCTAAGTTGCACCGACGAGGCGCGCCTGGAGCAGATCAATCTTGGCGCGGCCGTACATTTGCCGCTTGATGAGTTTGAGCTTGGTGATCTGGCCTTCGGTCTGGCCATTCGACCACGGAGAGATAATGGCGTTGCGCACTGCGGCGATGTCCTTCTCGACCCCGTTTGCAAAGGAGCCGACGAGGCTTGCTTTCGCGCCCTCGAGCCAAGCGCTCAGTTTTGCGACCGCCTTTGATCGGATCATCTGCTGAAAGTCGTCGATCAGCGTTCGCGCGGTGACGAGGTCAGGAACATTGCTCTCGATTGCCGCGATCAGTACAGCGTCCGATTTGGACAGGTCGTCACGCGCCAGCGTCATGAGCCTGGCGATGCTTCGTGCCGAAGGCGTGCGGGCAAGTGCGCTTTGATCGGCCCTTTCAGCAAGGCGTCTGCGCCGCGCCCATTCAGAGACGACGCCGATCTGGCCACGAAAGCCTTTCTTGCGCATTTCGCGCCAGAGCGCCGAAGCATTGCGCGCGCCTTGGTCCCAGCGGCCGTCAAGCCAGGGAAGCCATTCCTCGAGCGAACTCTGCCGGACGCGGAACATGTCGGAGCGCTGACCGCGCAGGACGCTGCGGACGAGCTTGCGGCTATGTCCGGTACGTTTGACGATCTGCTTGATCGGCACACCCTGCTTCGACAATTCCAGAATGGCCTCGTTTGTCTCCTGGCGACGCAGATATCCTTCATATTGCAGCCGTTCGGCATAGGTGAAAAGCTTCGGATCGATGATGGTGCTGCCGACGGTCTTTCGGATCTGCCGCATGGACTTGCTGACTGCATCAAGGAAAGCGCGGCTGGCGTTTTCCATCAGATGCCAGCGGTCGGCCACCTGATCGGCATGAGGCAAGGCCTTAGCGATCGCCTCGCCGTATCCGCCACCCCGATCGCGAGCGACAGTCATAATGGAAGGATGGTTCGCCAGCCAAGCCTGCGATGTCGCCTGTTCGCGATCAGGCAGCAATGTCACTGGCCTGCGGCGCTCAAGATCGCAGACAATCGTTCCGTATCGTTGGCCGCGCCGGAACGCGAAGTCGTCGATGCCGATGATGGCGAGCTTATCGCGCGGCTGTTCGGTCCGCCGGCGCACGACACGCAACAGGGTATCATTGCTCACCGGCATCATCAGGCGATCGGCAAAGGCGGCTGCAGGCCTGCCGCCCAGCGCCAGTCCCAAGTGGTGAACGATGGTCTCAAGGCGTCCGGTTCTTCGCGACAACGGCCCAAGGCGCCAAACCGTTCGGCAAAAATGCGGCGGCGGCAAAGAACGGCGTCGCACCAGAAACGGCGAACCGTTACCCGCAAGACCACCCGCCGGCCCGCGATGG
>NZ_RZTF01000393.1:2044-2677 GCF_004023175.1 Mesorhizobium sp. M7A.F.Ca.MR.362.00.0.0 | reverse complement strand
GCGGCTTGCCGCATATATCGGCTCTGGGTCCGGCGTGAACTCGTCCCGCAGCACGGGCACGTTGCCGAAAGCGCCGTAGCGCGCACGTCAAGAAATACACAATCCGTGTTGATTTCGGCATGCTCGACGAGCAACCCCGCCGGCGCCAGTCTCGTCGACCCAAATCTCTGTTCCATCGCGCTGATTCCCTCTCGAAAATTGCGCGACATCACCCTGCACATGCAGCGAGATTGAGTCTGACCCCCTTTTGCGCGAAAATGCGGGGTCCCGATTCCACGGTCATTGACACACACAGCCTTTCGTAGCGGCGCCAAATAACGCCGGAAGGCGTCGCGCTCGCTCAGATGCTGCAGGCCAGAGAAAAACTGCAACTGGCTGGCGTCGGTCGACAGCGACGCGTCATGCTGCTCGCCATAGGCTTCGCCGAGTAGCGGAAGATATCCGGCACTTCCGGCCCCGAGCGGGCCATCGGCGCGAGCTCAGAAGTACTGAGGCTTGGCGGCCGGCGGCACGGTGGGCGCCGGACGCGGTAAGAGCTCGAAGGGGCTCGATGTGGCGCAGACCTTGTTGGTGGCGATCCGCAGGTAATGGGCGGTGGTCGCGAGCTGCGGTGACCGAGCAGCAGTTGAATGG
>NZ_RZTF01000393.1:0-2034 GCF_004023175.1 Mesorhizobium sp. M7A.F.Ca.MR.362.00.0.0 | reverse complement strand
GTGCGCACGTCGGCGCCGGCCTCCAACAGATGGACCGCGAAGGCGTGCCGCAAACTGTGCGGCGTGACCGGTTTGGACAATCCGGAGAGGTCGCACGCTTTCGCGCAGGCCTGTCCCACCGCACCCCTGGTGATCGGCTGGTCGGCCCGGTCGCCGGGGAAGAGCCACGCCTTTGGCCGCCGCAGCTTCCAATAGTCACGCACGATCTCCAGCAGCTTGGGCGACAGCATCACGTAGCGGTCCTTCTGGCCTTTGCCCTGCTCGACGCGGATGACCATTCTCTGGCTGTCGATGCCCGTGGGCTTTAGCTGAACCGCTTCCGAGGTGCGCAAGCCGGCGGCATAGCAAGTGGTCAGGATGGCGTGGTGTTTGACGTCGAGGACGCAGCCGAGGAACCGCTGAACTTCCTCGGCACTGAGGATGATCGGCAGCTTCTGCGGCTTCTTGGGAAGCGGCAGGACCTCTTCAGGCGCCCAATCCCTCTCGAGCGTCACCTTGTAGAGAAAGCGCAGCGCCGCAATTGCTGTGTGGATCGAACCAGGCGACAGCTTCTTCTCGTTGGTCAGATAGACCTGATAGGTCCGAATATCCTCGCGCCCGAGCAAGTCCGGCGACTTGCCGAAGTGACGCGCAAACAGCGACACCTGCTGAAGATAGGAGAGTTGGGCGTTGAGCGCGAGGTTGCGCACCTCCATGTCCTCGCTCATGTGCTGGCGAAGTTGGGTCATGACAAGCTCCTTTGTCGGATGGAATAGGCTGCAAGCAGCCACTCCATGCTGACGCAGTCGGAGCTTGTTGTGGACACATGACCAGCGCGCCAGACGACGCAATCAGATCACGCTGTCGGCACTCACCCTCCTTGCAGAGCGGGTTAGTCCAACCGTGATTATGCGCACCCGATGATTATGTGGCGGAGCCGCCCTGACCCCTTTCGAGCCGGCCAAACCCAGCTTGCCTCCGCCACATAATATTTCATGCCTCTCTCATGGCGCGGGATTCCCCTGTGCCACAACACCGGAGGGGCAGAATGCTCGAGTTCTATTTTTCCTATTGTGGGGTGCTCAAGCGCCTGCGTAGCGGTTCACTCCGTGGCGAGATGGATCGCCTCGCGGAGCATTTTTTCGCCCTTGGTTACAAGCGAGCGTCCGCCAAGATTTACTTGAGCCGGATCGGGCGCTTTAGCCAGTTTGCCGCAACGCGCTGTGGTCGGATGCCGATCCATCAAGATGTCGTCGACAGCTATCTATGCACGTTTACTACAGATTCTCCACGTATTGGGCAGCATCGGCGCTGGGACATGCACGGCGAGTGGCTCCGGAGCGCTTCATGGCTTCCGCTCCCAGGGTAGATGATGATCCGGATACTCCGCTTCTGACCTCGAAGACCCGCGAAGGCGTTCTACTGGGCGGCCGCCGCTTTCTGGATTGGTTCCGCCATCATCATCCCGGTCAAAACCTCGAGGCGTTGACGGCTGAGCACGTCCTCGCTGCCGTCGAGCATCGGCTGTCGCTATCGGCGACCTCCGGCACCCGCACGGCAGCGACTTCTCACATCCGAACATTTCTTCGGTTTTTGTGTTGGGCTGGCCACCATGACCAGGATCTCGCCGGCGTCGTCCCAAGGACGCCTCATTGGCGTTTGGCGCATTTGCCACCGCGCCTTGCATGGGATGACGTTCGGCGCGCAATCGATGCGATCGGCGCAACCACGCCGGTCGACATCCGCGATCGAGCCGTCCTGCTGCTACTCGCCACCACCGGCATTCGCAACGGCGAGCTCCGCGCCATTCAGCTGCAGGATATCGACTGGCGAGCTGGCGAGGTTTTTGTCCGGCGCACCAAGGGCAAGCGTGATCGCGTGGCGCCGCTCCTCGAGGAGACCGGCGCCGCGCTCGCCGACTACATCCTGCGCGCGCGACCGAAGGTGGATAGTCCGTATCTATTCCTGTCCTTCACGCCGCCCTTGGGACCGTTCAAGTGCGCGTCGCCTGTTTCGAGGATCGTACGGAAGCGGTTGCGGCATGGCGGGATCGAA
>NZ_RZTF01000392.1:2790-5855 GCF_004023175.1 Mesorhizobium sp. M7A.F.Ca.MR.362.00.0.0 | reverse complement strand
TTCGATAGCAGTGTCACGCTGGCCGCTGGTCAGCACGCGGCCGACCTTGCTGCGGATCAGCGATTCGAGCGCCTCGGCCGGGTCGCGCGTCATGTCGAAGGCGCGATGACAGGTGACGTTCAAGGGGCCGGCCGCCTGCGTCAGTTCGCTCATGCGCGCCTCGTCCATGGTGCCATCGGCGTTCAGGCAGCCAAACACCACGCCGGGCACGCCGAGTTCGCGCAATGCCGAGACATCGGCCAGCATCGAGGCGTATTCGGTCTCACTGTAGAGAAAATCGCCGCCGCGCGGCCGCACCATGACGTGAAACGGCACACTTGCCTGCTCGAGGGCGGCGCGGACCGTGCCGAGGCTCGGCGTGATACCGCCTTCGATGAGGCTGGCGCATAGTTCGATCCGGTCGGCGCCGGCGGCTTGCGCCGCGAGAAGGCCGTCAATGCCTTCGACACAGATTTCGATCAGCGGCAGGCGGAGAGCTTTGGTCAAGGGCAGATCCAGTCCATGATTTTCGCCAGCCCTACCACCGGGTCGGTTGCTGGGAAAGCGGGAACAGCCTTCCGCCTTCGCCCACAGACTTGGCGGTTATTGGCGCAATTCCGTATTCTTGGCGCCTTGCTCGACCTGATCGATCACCAGAAGCTTCACTTCGACATCCCCGATATTGGTGGCCTGATGCCACTGGCCGATCATTTCGATGATGAAATCGCCAGCCTTGTAGGTGTTGCTGATGCCGGTCTCGACATTGGTGACCTTCAGCGTGCCGGCCTGGACATAGGCGTAGCGCGGAAAGGGGTGTCTGTGGACCGGCAAGGTCGCGCCCGACGCGATGTCGTAGGTCGAGACCAGCACCTGCACGTTCTTCTGCGGCAACGTGATCGGTTGGCCGGACGCGGTCGTCGTGCGCGACGCAAGAGGGGTCACGACCACAGGCGTGCCGCTGCTGTCCAGCGCGCGGGCCGGGTTCGCGGAAAAGGCCACCGCGAGCAGCAGTCCGGACATCAAAATTTTTCGCATGATTCGCTCCACCCCTGGCGTCAACATCGCGCAGCGGCCAGCAGCACGCAAGGCAGCGCCTTGGGCACCTGCCTGCCGGCCAGAAAATTTTTTACGCCCCTCTTGACGGAAAAAAACACGATTACCAGATCGTTTTCCGTCGAGGCTTCGGCTCGACATACTGGCGTCGCAGCGGCGCTGCGACAGCCTCGTAACCCATGTTGCTTCACGGAGGATATGGCTATGAGAAGCTTTGATTATACCCCTCTTTACCGCACAACGGTCGGCTTCGACCGTCTCTTCGATATGCTCGAAAAAAGCGTGCGCTCTGACTGGCCTCCCTACAATATCGAGAAGATTGGCGAGCACGACTATCGCATTACGATGGCTATCGCCGGCTTCGCTCTCGATGAGGTCGAACTCATGCAGAACGGCCCCGAATTGTCTGTCATCGGCCAAAGGAAACCCGACCAGGAAAATCGGGAGGTCCTTCATCGCGGCTTGGCGACGGGCAACTTCAAACAGGTGTTCAAACTTGCCGACCATGTAAAGGTCAAGGCGGCCAACCTCGAGAATGGCTTGCTGTCGGTGGACCTGATCCGCGAAGTGCCCGAGGAACTCAAGCCTCGGCGCATTGAGATAGGGTCCGAAGCCAAAGCGGTTTCGCTCGAGCGAACCGACAGGACGCAGGCGATCGATTCGGATGCGGAGCCTCAGCGCGAGGTCGCCTGATTCCCTGGAACCTGGATCTACGGTCCGCCTCCCGGTTCGGCCGGGAGGCACAGATCGCGGAGAATTGAGATGAGAACCGAAACTTACAGTTTTCACCAACCTGAACCGAAAAATCTTGCCGCGGAATCCGCTGAGTTGCGGACGCCGGATGATGTGCTGAACGAGGAGACGATGACGATCGGTGCAAAGCGGGCTTTGCTTGCTTTCTGGGCTTCCGACGTTCATGCGGTTCCTGACAATCCCGCGTTGCGGCAATTGGACAACGGCGCCATCGTTGAAGTCAGCGACATACTCCGCGCCCTGCGCCTTCTGGACGAATCCGGGCAGGAAACGCGTGTTTCAAAGGTGTCGGCAACCGTCAGCCCGTCTTTCGACCGGCGCCGCAGGAAGAGCCGTCTCGGCTGGATGCGGCATCCCTGGCGAGATGACGACGATGATCCGCCGCCAATCCCGGCCTTTGCAACGGTGCCGCCCGGGCGTGGAGGTGGCGGCATGTTGGCCGAGCCGGAGCATGCGATCGCATAATGACCCGAACCAGCAACAACCCACCGTGCCTAATGGAGGATTACATGAGTGACAGGACGTTCGACCAACCGGTCCTGGTCAAGAATGGCGAGTTCATTCAAGAAATAGGGTGCCTCGACGACGCCTTTGACTTCTTTGACGAGTGGCCAAGGGAGCGGCGGGGTCCGATTTTCGAAACGGCCTTTCGAGCCTGCCAGCGTGCTCACGACGGCCAGGTTCCGCTGACGGTGGCGCGCGATGCCGTCGCCGGCTTCGCAAGATCCGTCAAGATACTGCAGAACCCGCTTGCTCAATTCCCTTGGATGGACGGCACAAGGTCAGGTCGCGGCGGGATTACCGCTTAGCCTTGATAAAAGGGCGGCGCTACCAGGATGGCCGGGCCTGCATCGTCGTTTTCACATCGCTACAAGGGTGAGCTGTCCTACCAGTTCACCTTGTAGCGGGGCGGCTCGATCGTTTGTTCGAACTCCTGGTGCGGTTTTTGGCGACTGGCTAGGTCAGCCTCGCAACAGTTAGCGCTAATATAATGTTCGAAGCGTCGCCACAGGAGGTTCAATGGTTTCCGCTATCGCAAGTCAACATCCGCATGTCCCGGAAAAACAAACGGCAGTGGGGAAGCCGCAAACCGGCGAAGGATTTTCGCCGGGCCGCAGCGCGGACGCCGTGGGACATCTGGCCAAAATCATGGTTGCCGCAGGCGGCGATATGGATGCTGGCGCGCAAGGCCGCGCGGCATCCAAGATCGCCAGGATGGACATCACGGTTCTGACCGCACCACCCGTAGAAACACCAACAGAGTAAGATATGCTCGTTCG
>NZ_RZTF01000392.1:0-2780 GCF_004023175.1 Mesorhizobium sp. M7A.F.Ca.MR.362.00.0.0 | reverse complement strand
GCGCCTCCGCGCCGTCATCAGCGGCGTGGGCCGCTCTCGCAGATTACGCCACGGCTCTCAGCGGAGGCTCCGCGATCGTCCCAAGGCCGTCGCATTCCGCGCAGGCGCCCGTCTTTCCGGGGCAGCCGCCCCGATGGGTTCCCTGCGGGCAGCAGTGCCCGTTTGACACGTGCCACTTGGAGCAGTCGAAAACCCTGCCGCTGCCATGACAGCGCGGGCATTCCATATTCGATGAAATCATACCAATTCTTGCCCAACCCAAACGCACTCGCCCTGCGCCGCAAGTAACAGGAATCATTGCGCTTTCAAGCACATCGCCCTGACTTAAATTGGGGGGATCGACGGATGGCCGGCGTCGATGGCGAGCTATTGTTGCGCCGTAATCAGGTTCCCCGTGAAGACCTTGCTCGCCACAAGCCGCGTTGGGCATTGACCGGCAACAATAGGCTGCGCCGGCTTGTCCCGTTCGTTCTCGGCGGTCACAGCAACTGCGTCATCGGGCTGCGCGTTTGCGGCCTGTGTGGCCGTGGACGCGAAGAGCACCGTCTGGGTGATGAGAGCGGAAACTGCGGCAACCTGGACCAGCACGGCGGCGAGGGCGATCTTCTTCAGCATGCGAGAAAACGCTCTTCGATGTTCCCGGTTCCCCACGCATTCAGGTTTTCTGCTCGCTACGGAACAAGAGACCGGCAGGGCGGTTAACTCGGTTATGCCGAGCAAGATCAAAGAGCCACCATCGACGCCCGCACCGGAGAAGGTACCTGTGCAACGCCGGGACAAAGAAGCCCCGCCCGAGCTTGAGCATGTCGACCCGCCACCGCGAGATGTGCGAGAGGCACCGGCACCCAACCCGAACGGCGACAAGAGATAAGATCGCCGAGATCGCAGCAAGGCCTTATGCCTGCTCGCGCGAACCTTCCCGATGCCGCGGCGTCATCGAGAGCGCTGGACAGCGGCGCCAGGTCAAGTTGAGAATCAACCTGCTGATCGCGATTTTGCAGACATGCCATAGATCAGCCCCTATGGGCGACCTGACCGTCTCAAGGCCTTGAAAAATTTGGCTCCCCGGGCCGGATTCGAACCAGCGACCAACCGGTTAACAGCCGGTTGCTCTACCACTGAGCTACCGGGGAACGGATGCTCTTATGTGAGTGGCGCAGCCTATAGCTGCCCTTTTCGGCTTTGCAAAGAAGCTTTTCACATTTTTCCGAGGCTTTTTCGCGCAGGCCTTTCTCGCAATCGTCGACGGTTGCCCTCATATTAGCCGTCTTGGCAGGGATATGGAACCGAAAGCGCGGCGGCGGCTATGGTTCCAGCATGCTTGCGAAAAATCAAACGGGTCAATTTTCGAGACGATGACAGCACAAGACAACCAGATGCCGGCGCGGAAAATCTCCGTTTTCGGGCGCGAGTTCAAAATGCCGCGCTCGCGCGGGCTCAGAATCACGATTGGCATCCTGCTGACCATCGGCGGTATCCTCGGTTTCCTGCCGATCCTCGGCTTCTGGATGGTTCCACTCGGATTGCTGGTGCTGTCCTATGAATTCGCCATGGTTCGCCGTCACCGGCGTCGCTTTGTCGTCTGGTGGGAACGGCGTCGCCGGCCCGATTGACCGCCGATAGCGCAGGGTGGGTGTTCAACGGGCGGCGTGTTCTTCCAGTGCCTCATGGATCTGCTTGAGAATCGCCGCGGCCGAGGCAAGCCTTGCCCTGTCGTGCGGCGACAGGCTGTCCGCACCTTCGATGGACAGACGGTCGATTGCGTAATGCAGAAGCTCTCCGCATTGTAGCAGGGACAGGCCGGACGAGGCACTCGTATTTGCTGCCATTGTCCGGCGCATGGCTCTTCCTCCTGCCATGTCCAACGCACGGGCCGCCGATGAGTTTCTCCTCCGGGCAGGCTATGCTTAATTGTCCGCTAATGGAGCGGTCAGGCCCGGTCCGACGATTTGCCGGATGCCGTCCGGACTGACGCTAGGAAACCGTTCGGAATGCACGGTGGCCGCTTGACGGCATTTTCGCCGCAACCTATTGGAACCGGGTGGAACGCCGGGAGCAATGAGGCCTCGTGGCGGAGTGGTTACGCAGAGGACTGCAAATCCTTGCACCCCGGTTCGATTCCGGGCGAGGCCTCCAATGCCCGGGCCCCCGCGCTGCAGCGCAGGGGCCTGAAGTTCCTGACACAATGGACCGCGGTTCTGGCGCGGCAAGCGGATTGGTTGGGACATGAGCGCTGATTTCTCCGAACTACGCGTCAAGATGGTCGACGGCCAGGTCCGCACCACCGATGTGACCAGCGCGCCGCTGCTTGATGCAATGCTTGTCATCCCAAGAGAGATGTTTGTCGGCGCCGCCCAGCGCGATCTCGCCTATATCGACGAGGACATCCGCATTGCCGCCGGCGCGGACGGCGCACGGTACCTGATGGAAGCATCCCCGTTGGCCAAGCTTATCCAACTGGCCGAGATCAACCCGACCGATTCGGCGCTCGATGTCGGTTGCGGAACCGGCTACGCCTCGGCCATCCTGTCGCGGCTGGCCGGGTCCGTGGTGGCGCTTGAGAGTGATTCGGCGCTGGCGGAAACCGCCAGATCGACACTTTCGTCGCTGGGCTGCGGCAATGTGACCGTCGTCCAGGGTGCGCTGCCGCAAGGGCATGCCGCCCAGGCGCCTTATGACGTCATCCTTGTCGGCGGCAGCGTCGCGGAAGTCCCTGTGACGCTGCTGGACCAGCTCGCCGAGGGCGGCCGCCTTGTCGCCGTCGAAGGGCAGGGCAATTC
>NZ_RZTF01000391.1:3333-5925 GCF_004023175.1 Mesorhizobium sp. M7A.F.Ca.MR.362.00.0.0 | reverse complement strand
CTGTGGCTTGCCGGTCACGGTCATCGGCAATTCGGTGCGGAAGCGGAAACGCCATCTCAGGCAACGGGCTGCAGTTCGCTGTGGGCTTCCAGACTGAAGAACCCAAGCAGTCCGTTGACGACCAGTCGCGCCACTGTATCTAATTGCCAGCCTGGGC
Source organism: Mesorhizobium sp. M7A.F.Ca.MR.362.00.0.0 (assembly GCF_004023175.1). Classification (NCBI taxonomy): domain Bacteria; kingdom Pseudomonadati; phylum Pseudomonadota; class Alphaproteobacteria; order Hyphomicrobiales; family Phyllobacteriaceae; genus Mesorhizobium; species Mesorhizobium sp. M7A.F.Ca.MR.362.00.0.0. Next base: position 5,768 of record NZ_RZTF01000391.1, on the reverse strand, counting down.
CAAGTTTTCATGGTACAAATATAAGAAATATATATGTAAGAAATACCACGATATGGACAGCGCCCGTCAAGAATGTTGTTCTTTCAGTGCTAAAACTCACATTGCATATGAAGAGCGCTAAAATCAAAAGCACTGTGTCAGTCGCTGGAAGCCCCAGGGTTAACCCTCTTCCCGTCAGCAGGCTGGCGGCCGCGACCGCCGGTATTGTCAAACCGATTGTGGCGCAAGCGGAACCCATCGCGACATTCAAACCGCGTTGCAGCTCATTGTTGAGTGAAGCGCGAACCGCCGAAATGGCCTCTGGCATCAAAACCAGCCCGGCGATCAATGCCCCCACAATGCTGTCAGCCTGGGTCACCTGATAGGCAACGAGCGTATCCTCGACGCTTGCGGCGACCTGCTCGGCGAGCATGACAATGCCAATCAGCCCGATCAAAAGCAGCAATGCGCCGGCAAAGACGCTTTCGTGAGGGGCAGTCCGCAGCGAAACGCCGTGGGCCTGCCCTTCGACAAAGTCTTCTCGGTGGCGGACAGTCTGCGCGAACACAAAACTTGCATAAAGCAGCACCGAAAGCACGCTCACAAAGCCAAGTTGAGCTGCCGAAAATGTGCCCGGCCCCGTAGCTTGTGTGTAGGTTGGCAGAATAAGCGTCATGATGGTCAGCGCGATCAGAACCGCGAGATATGCGCTGGTCCCTTGTCGAACAATTGCCTGCTTGCGATGACGCCAGCCGCCAAGCGCGAGACAGGTGCCGACGACGCCGGTGGATGCAATCATCACTGTTGAAAAGACAGACTCACGTGCAAGCGTAGGGTTGTTCTCTCCATGCAGCATCATGGAAACGATGATCGACACCTCGATTGCCGTCACGGCAAAAGTCAGCACCAATGTGCCGTAGGGCTCTCCTACACGCCGAGCCACCGCCTCGGCGTGGTCGAGGACCACGAAAATGGTGGTGAACATAATCGCACTCGAAAGCGCTCCGACGAGTATCCTGGCGCTCAGCGAACCTTCGTCCGCCGACAGTCCGCCGGCTCTGACGGCGACAGCCATCACCAAGGCGGCCAAGGGCATCGCATACGAAGTCACCGAACGTCCGAAACCGCTCATGCAGGCCCCTGCGCGCTGCTGCGAACCGTGGCTGCATTCGCGCACCGACAGATCGAAGCGTTCACCCGTTCACGCCGTCTTCTGCGCCACCAGCCCCAGTTCCTCCACCATCGCCTCGCGCATCAAGAACTTCTGCGGCTTGCCGGTCACCGTCATCGGCAATTCGGTGCGGAAGCGTATGTGGCGGGGGATCTTGTAATGGGCGATCTGGCCGGCGCAGAAGTTCTTGACCTCCTGCTCGGTGGCGATCTGGCCGGGCTTGAGCACGATCCAGGCGCACAGCTCCTCGCCATATTTGGCGTCGGGAATGCCGAACACCTGCACCTCCTTGACCTTTGGATGGCGGTAGAGGAATTCCTCGACCTCCCTGGGATAGACGTTCTCGCCGCCGCGGATAACCATATCCTTGACCCGGCCGACGATGTTGCAATAGCCCTCGGCGTCTATGGTGGCGAGGTCGCCGGTGTGCATCCAGCCGTCGCTGTCGATCGCCTCGCGGGTCTTGTCGTCGTCGTCCCAGTAACCCTTCATCACCGAATAGCCGCGCGTGCAAAGCTCGCCCGGTACGCCGACCGCAACGGTAGCGCCATCGGCATCGACCGCCTTGACCTCGACATGGGGGTGAATGCGCCCGACGGTCGAGACGCGCTTTTCCAAGGGGTCGTCGACGCCGCTCTGGAACGACACCGGGCTGGTCTCGGTCATGCCGTAGGCGATGGTCACCTGTTCCATATGCATCAGCGACACCACCTTCTTCATCACCTCGATCGGGCATGGCGAGCCGGCCATGATGCCGGTGCGCAGTCTGGAGAGATCGAAGGCGGAAAAATCCGGATGATCCAGCAGGGCGACGAACATGGTCGGCACGCCATAGAGCCCGGTGCAGCGTTCCTGAGCCACCGCCTTCAACGTCGCGCCGGCATCGAAGCCCTCGCCCGGGAAAACCATCGTGGCGCCCTTCGTGACGCAGCCCATCGTGCCCATCGACATGCCGAAGCAGTGATAGAGCGGCACCGGGATGCACAGCCGGTCGTCGACGGTCAGCTTGATCGCCGAAGTGACGAAATTGCCGTTGTTGACGATGTTGTTGTGGGTCAGCGTCGCGCCCTTGGGGGCTCCCGTGGTGCCTGAGGTGAACTGGATGTTGATGGCCTCGCCCGGCTTCAGCTTCTCCGAGATGCGGTCGAGGCTGTCATGCTCGTCACGCCCGGCCATGGCCAGCACGTCGCCGAAATTGAACATGCCGGGCGAATTCTCGTCGCCCATGCGGATGACGATCTTCAGCGCCGGCAGTTTCTGCGCCTTGAGCTTGCCCGGTGTGGCC
>NZ_RZTF01000391.1:0-3325 GCF_004023175.1 Mesorhizobium sp. M7A.F.Ca.MR.362.00.0.0 | reverse complement strand
CGATCTCGGGCGCCAGCGTCTCGATCATGCCGAGATAGTCTGACGTCTTGAACTTGGCAGCGGTGACCAGCGCCTTGCAACCGACCTTGTTCAGCGCATAGTCGAGCTCGGTCAACCGATAGGCGGGGTTGATGTTGACCAGGATCAGGCCGATGCGGGCGGTGGCGAACTGCGTTACCAGCCACTCCCAGCGGTTGGGCGACCAGATGCCGACGCGATCGCCCTTTGCCAAGCCCAGCGCCAGGAAGCCGGCGGCCAGTGCGTCGACCGTGTCCGACAGTTCGCTCCAGGTGAAGCGCTTGTCCTGGTCGACGAAGACTGCGGCGTCGAGCGTGCCGTATTTGCTGACGGTGTCGGAAAACAGCGCGGGGATGGTCTTGTCGAGCAGCGGCACGCTGCGTTCGCCAGAGACATGCGCCCTGTTGTCGACGGGTGCCACGAAGACACCGCCAGCACGCGCGCCGCGTCCGCGCAGATTGCTGGCATTCTTCAGCTCGTCGAGATTGACCGGCATCGCTCTCTCCTCCCGGGACTAAGTGCGTCGCGCTGAAACAGAATCATGCGACGCGTTCTAGGTCCTTGCTTTTATGCATGTCGTTCTCCCAAAACCGAGATCACTTTGGGCGACATGCATTAGCCGAGCCTATCAGCCTGCCGGAGTGGAGGAAATCCCGCCGATGGTCGTCAAAGGGCAACGATCCGGTCAACGATGCTCCGGAGCTTCGCGTTGGCTGACGAAGCGCGCCAAAACGAAAAAACCCGCCTGGGCGGCGGGTCACCGGCGCAAATCAGCACCATGGGCAAAAATGTAGCATAGCTGCCCTCACCGGTCAAGGAAATAATTCCTATCCGGCCGCCGCCGCCATCTTCGCGGCAATGTCGCGCAAGAGCGCATCATCCGCCGCCGCCCGTGTCTTCTTCGACGCCACCAGACAGGCCTGCGAGCGCAGGACGAGGCCATCGCCCAGCACCTTGAGATGATTGGCGCGCAGCGTCGAGCCGGTGGTTGTGATGTCGACGATGACATCGGCCAGACCGGCCGCCGGCGCGCCTTCGGTAGCCCCCAGGCTCTCGACGATGCGATAGACCTGGATGCCGTGCTTCTGCGAGAAGAATTGCTGCGTCAGCCGCCAGTATTTGGTGGCGATGCGCAGCCGCCGGCCATGGCGCTGCCGAAAATCGGCGGCGACGTCGTCGAGATCGGCCATGGTGTCGACATCGAGCCAGATGTCGGGCACGGCAACCACGACATCGGCATGGCCGAAGCCGAGACGGGCGACGATTTCGGCACGAGTCTCCCAATCGGCGAGGTTTTCACGCACCAAATCCTCGCCGGTGATGCCGAGATCGACGGCGCCCTGGCCGATCTCGCCTGATATTTCGGAAGCCGACAGGAACACCACTTCGACATCGTCCAGGCCCTCGACGCGGGCGTGGTATTTGCGCTCGTCGCCGGGCAGGCTGACGGCGAGGCCGGCTTTGGCCAGTACTTCCAGCGCCTGTTCTTTCAGTCGGCCTTTCGACGGGATCGCCAGCGTGATCATGGCGCCGTCTCCCGCAATGCCTCGATGCGGTCGAGCCAGACGGAAAAGCCGACGCCGGGGATAGGCGTCTTCGCGCCAAGCAGGGTCAGCAGCCGGTCATAGCGGCCGCCGCCGACCAGCGGCCGGTCGCCATTGTCGGCCGCGATTTCGAAAACCAGGCCGGTGTAGTAATCGAGCGGGCGGCCGAAGGCGGCGTCGTAGCGGATTTTATCGGCCGGCAAGCCGTGCGCCTCGATCGCCTTGGCGCGGGCAGCGAACTTTTCCAGCGCGACATCGAGCGACAGCCCGGCGCCGGTGGCGAAGGTCTCCAGTGCCTGGGCCGCGCCATCAAGCGGAACGTCGATCGCCAGAAAATCCTTCAGCGCGGAAAAAGCCTCGCTCGACAGCCGAACGCTGCGCAATTCGGCTTTCTCGATCAGCCGCCGCGCAATGTCGGACGGCGCGCGTCCGGCGGACGCCGACAGGCCCGCCTCTTCCATGCCGCTGGCGATATGGGCGGAAAGACCGTCCAGATCACCGTCGAGGACGAGGGCGGCGACCGGACCGGAGAGCTGGCTGTTGCGCGGCGGGTTGGCGAGATCGGCGAGTGCCGCCTCAAGCATCGGCGCCGAGCCGAAGGCGCGGGCAAGGCGCATGCGCCAGCCGCGCGGCAGGCCAAGGGCGGCCAGCACCGCCTCGAAAATGGTCTGGTCGCCTAGCGTGATCGCCAGCGCCTGACCAGGCAGCACCAGCGACAGCAGCGCATGCGCGTCGGCCACCGAGCGGGCATCGGCTCCAGCGGTATCGCGGTCACCGAGATCCTCAATGCCGGCCTGGAAGAACTCGTTGCCGCCTTCGCGGCGCTGGCGAAACACCTCGCCCAGATAGGAATATCGGCGGGGTGTGCCGGCCTGCGAGCTTATGTGGTCGAGGCAGACGGGGATGGTGAATTCCGGCCGCAGGCACAGCGTCTGGCCGGTCTCGCTTTCGGTCAGGAAGATGCGGCGGCGCAAATCCTCGCCGGCCATGTCGAGGAAGGGGTCCGCCGGCTGCAATATGGCGACCTCGACGGCGTGCGTGTCGCGCGTGGCGAAGAGGTTGGTGATGTCGGTGGAGATGGCGGGGGTGCGGGAGGTCAACTTCCTGACCTCAGTGCTGCACGACCCTCTGGTCCCAAACCAGAGGCGCCAACGCGGCCTCTACTTGCCACGCGCCCTCTCCTCAGCCTGCGCCGCCAATATCTTCTTCACCTCGGCGACCAGTTCGCCCTCCGCCACCGTCACCTGCGCCGGGCGGGCGGCGCGCCATTCGGCGTTGTCGGTGATTTCGGCAGACATGCGCGCGCCTTCGATCAGGTCCTTGATCTGCAGTTCGCCCTTGGCGCGCTCGTCGCCGCCCTGGATGATGGCGACCGGGCAGCCGCGCCGGTCGGCATATTTGAGCTGCGCCTTCATGCCGGCGCCGCCGAGATACATTTCGGAACGGATGCCGGAGGCGCGCAGCTCCGCCACCATCTTCTGGTAGCGGCCGAGGCTGTCGGTGTCCTTGTCCATCACCAGCACGACGACAGGCGCGATCACGTCCGAGGCGTCGAGCTTGCCGAGGTTCTTCAGCGCCGTCATCAACCTGGAGACGCCGATGGAAAAACCGGTCGCCGGCACAGGCTCTCCACGAAAGCGCGACACCAGGCCATCATAGCGCCCGCCGCCACCGACCGAACCGAAGCGCACGATCTGGCCGTCTTCGTTGGGGATTTCGGCCAGAAGCTCTGCTTCGAGGACGGGGCCGGTGTAGTATTCGAG
>NZ_RZTF01000038.1:8292-29725 GCF_004023175.1 Mesorhizobium sp. M7A.F.Ca.MR.362.00.0.0 | reverse complement strand
GCCTTCAGATCCTCGGTGAAGTCGGTTTCCGAGAAAGCCTTGATACAATCATAATGCGCCTTGGTGCCGCCCATCATGCCTTGGCGCCACCAATTGTCGATGACGCCCTGCGAGATGTCCGCGCCCGGACGGTTGAACCCGTAGAACGGACCTGATGGAACGTCGCGGAAGAACTGGGCGCGATTGGCTGCCTGGGCGGAGCGGAAGCCGTCGAACACTTCGATCGGCAGGCCGCCGGGATTGGCGGCAGTCTTGAGCATGATTGGCGGCACCGCGCCGATCAGCACCGCCTTGGCGACACGGCCGCCGGCGCCATAGTTGGCAACATAGCGCGCCACTTCGCCGCCGCCGGTCGAATGTCCGACATGAATGGCATTCTTGAGGTCGAGATAAGCGGCGAGTTCCGCGACATCGGCGGCATAGGTGTCCATTTCGTTGCCGATATCCGTCTGGGTCGAGCGCCCATGGCCACGCCGATCATGGGCAATGACACGGTAGCCTTGTGACAGGAAGAACAGCATCTGGGCGTCCCAATCGTCGCTGCTCAACGGCCAGCCATGATGGAAGACGACAGGCTGCCCGGTCCCCCAGTCCTTGTAGTAAATCTGCGTTCCGTCCTTGGTGGTGATCGTACCGCTGCCGGAGCTGGGCTTGGTTTGCGAGGTCATCTCAATCTCCTTGTGGTTATTCCCGCGATAAACAATATCGCGATAACCATATAGCTAACGCGGCACAAAACCCTTGTCCACAAAAATATGTATCGCGATATCATTTTTCGTGGTATCGAATTGATGCCCATATTGGCAAAAGGAATGCGCCGTGCCTCTCCCGTTGGACAATCAGCTCTGTTTCACGCTCTATGCCACCAGCATGGCGATAAACCGCACCTACAAGCCGATGCTGGACGAGATGGGCATCACCTATCCGCAGTACCTGGTGCTGAACGCGCTTGGAGAGGCCGATGGGATGTCGGTCGGCACCATCGCCAACCGGTTGGCTTTGGAATCGAGCACCGTCACGCCGCTGGTGAAGCGAATGGAGCAAGCCGGGCTGGTGACCCGCCAGCGCAGCCAGACCGACGAACGCCAGGTGCAGGTCGACCTGACATCAGCCGGACGCGCGCTGCTGGTCCAGTGCAACTGTCTGAACGAGACCTTGGTCGAACGCTCGGGCATGACGCTGGCCGAGCTCGATGCCTTGAACCGGCAGATCCAGGCGCTACGCAACGCGTTGACCAGCGACCGGTAGCCCCTACGTAGCCGCTTGGCCCAGTCATGGGTTGATTGCAATCAGCACGGCTTTTGAGGGCGGCTAAGCCAAACGTCGGAAAGAGGCCACCATCATGCGGACTTAAGCACGGCAAATGACCGTTTGCGCATGGCCCGCTTTGCCTGGAAACTGACGGCGGGAGCGGGGCGGCCGACATGGAAGCCCTGGATCTTGTCTATGCCGAATTCGCGCATCAAAGCCATCTGTTCGTCGGTTTCCACCCCTTCGACCAGGATCTTGTGGCCGCGATTTCGAACCAGGGTGATGATGTCCTGCAGCATTGCCTTGCCGCTCAGGGAGCTGCAGTCGTGCAGAAACGATCGGTCGATCTTCACCGTGTCGAAATCGATCAGGCGAAGCCATGAAAGGCCCGCAAAGCCCGTCCCGAAATCATCAAGCCATATCTTGATCCCGAGCAGCTTCAGGTCGCTGATGCAGCGCAGAATGTCCGAGTGCATCTCCATCTCCAGCCCTTCGGTGATCTCGAAGGCCAGCCTGCTGCCGGCGACGCCGGTTTCGCCCAGAATGGTCGCGACAGACGTTGCGAAGCCAGGTGTCTTAAGCTGGATCGGGGAGACGTTGACGCTGACGACACGGACGTGGTCGTCAGCCAGGAGTTCGGCGCACACCGTCCTTATCGCCCAGCGCCCGAGTTCCAGGATCGCGCCGGTTCGCTCGGCGACGGGAATGAACAGGCTCGGCGGAACCGACGTGCCGTCCAGCATTTTGAGGCGCATCAGAGCCTCCACCGCTTCAAGCCGGTCCGATTTGACATCCTGGATAGGCTGATAAACCAGTGAAACGAGATTCTGGCCGATCGCGATCTTCAGCAAGGCCGCGATGTTCTCGCTCTCGTCGCTGCTTTGCGGATCGGTTGGATCGAACAGCCGGGCACAATTTCGGCCGCCGGCTTTTGCCAGATAGAGAGCGCGATCGGCCTCGTGGATGATCTTCTCCAGCTTGGCGCCGGTCTGCGTCCTGGTGAATGCGGCGCCAACGCTCACCGTTACGATCGAGACGCCGTCGCGCCGCAGTTCGTGCGTCAGCGCCAGGTTCTCGACCGTGCTGCAAATGGCTTCCGCTATATCCAGTATCTGCTCTTTTTTCTCCATGCGAGCCAGGACGATGAACTCTTCACCGCCATAGCGGCCGATGGAGCCATTATACTGCTTGATCATGTCGCTAAGGGCATTGGCGACATGGATCAGGCAGCGGTCGCCTTCCTGATGGCCGTAGCAGTCGTTGAATTTCTTGAAGAAGTCCACGTCGATGAGGATCGCCCCGAAGCTGGTACCGACCTTTTGCCAATCGCTCCAGTAGTCCCGCAGCTTCTCGTCGATCGCGCGCCGGTTCTCCAGACCCGTCAGCGGATCGGTCCGCGACAACCTCAGCAGGGCCTTGCCGCGTTCGGTCGCCTCATTGTGCTGGATCTTGGCTTCCAGGGCATTCAGAAAGACGTTGTAGCGTTCCTCATTCAGTTTCCAGTTCACATACGAGGTGAACGTGAAACAGGATATATAGAAAGCCCCGAATACCATTTTGTATGTAAGGGTTGAAGGAACGAAGTAATTTACGATGTAAAGTATACACAATATTATTGCCGAGGTTACGATAGAAAGCTTGAAATTGAACGTAAAGAAAAGATTTGCGCTCATCATGAATATGGTCCCAAAGACCATGTAGTAAGAGACGCTTTCCTTGTCCGCGCCAAGAACCGCTGGGCACAACCAACCAACATAGCCGAAGATGATGGCTCCGGCGCAGGTCACGTCGAGCCATTCCGTTCCAATCCCCCGGCGAAGCTGTGCTTCGAGGATCAAAAGCGCGCTCAAGCCGACTGCGAAGCGCGCCGTGATCGTGTAGGCGGCAACATCCGGGATCAGCAGCAGATCCGTTGCCGAAAACAAGAGATAGATCGCAACTGCAATCCAGAGCCCTGGCCTGGCTTCTCCTCTTCGCGTCGCCTGCGCTTCGGTGCGGTAAAGGGTGCGGAGCTCGTCGGCGCTCAGTTCATAGCGCGGCTCGTACGGCTCCGCATCAACCGTATCGACCAATACGGAGGACAGGTGTTCGTTCATCACAATAGACCCCGTTTGAAAGGGATTTTGTTTTCCGAACTCATTTCCAGCTTCTGCCCCCACGCGGGCCGGCTCCTTTGGGACGCGACGGCGATTGCGACGCCGGGCAAACAAATGCAATCGCGCAAGACAAGTTTCCGTTAACTCGAACCCGGAATTCGGGCCGGAAGCCGTCTAAAGAGGAACATGGTTGGCGGGAAATTAATCATAACGATAAAATGCCGTCAGCCCGACATTGGCAAATGGAGCATTCTACGCAATAAGTTAACCGACTGTTAACTATGGAGTGATGGCGTGCAGACCGTTCTTGATGGCAAAAGCTTGATTACTGCCGCGATGCTCGCCGGCACGCTGCCTCGGGGAAAGCTCGAGCATCATGGCGAAGCGTTCGAAACCGCGCGCGCGGAGTTGGCGCTCATTCTCCACGCGACACAGCAGCAGATCGAACAGGACAAGAACCCCGCCGAGATCGTCGGTCGTTTGCTGTCCTTCCTCAATGGCCTGCATTCCAAGGTTCATCCCGACGTCTGGCATGCGTTGATACCGGTGGCGCAGAACCATCCGATCCTGAAGTATTTTCTCGAGGATCCGCTGACGCACTGGTCCTTCACCAAGCCCAGGGGCTATTCCGGCGACGCGCAGTTGCTTGATTACATCTATTGCGACCCGCACGTGGCAGAGAGCGTGGCCAATGCCTCGGAGATCGGCAAGGCGCTCTATAGCCATACCCAGAACGTACCCTCATGCGTCGCGGCACGGGAACGACGCGACCTCCTGACCCGATATGTCGACGAGATTGCGGTCAAGAATGGACCGCAATCCGAGGTCCTGGCGATCGCGGCCGGCCATTTGCGGGAGGCCAATCGCTCGGTCGCCTTGACGGAGGGCCGTCTCAAGCGCTGGGTTGCGCTCGATCAGGATCCCCAGAGCGTTGGGCTGATCGCGCGCGACTTCCAGGGCACTGCGGTCGAAGCCATCGACGGCTCGGTGCGAACCGTGCTCACGCGGGGCCACAAGCTCGGCAAGTTCGATTTCATCTATGCCTCCGGCCTCTACGACTACCTCGCCCACAACGTCGCGGTGAAACTCACGAAGACCTGCCTGCAGATGTTGAAGCCGAACGGGACGTTCCTGTTTGCGAACTACGCCGAGGGCACGCCTGACGCCGGCTACCGGGAGACATTCATGGACTGGGTGTTGCTGCTGCGATCGGAGGTCGATATGTGGAACATCGTCAATGCCAGCGTCGACCGCAACACCGTCGAGGCGCGGGTGTTCTTCGGCGAGAACCGCAACGTGCTTTATGCCGTCATCGAAAAGCGCGGATAGCGACCGCCTGGACTGCACCAGGCTGGGCGTGCCTTTGGCTTGCACCTCCGGCCGCCTTCCGCTATAGAGCCGCCACCCGCGTAGACACCCTTGGAGGCAACGCGGCGGAAGGCCGCCTTCCCGCATGATCCCGAAAAGTGGATTCCGGTTTTCGGACCAGATCATGCATGGGTATGTCGGCTTTCGACGTTTACGGTCCAGGCACTCTGCCAACCGTGAGCGCTCCAGTAAACCGAAAGGAAATGCCATGAGCCACGACACTTACGAGCTCAAGGCCGAAGCACGCGAACAGGTCGGTAAGGGGTCCGCCCGTGCAGTTCGCCGCAACGGTAAAGTGCCTGCAGTAATCTATGGTGACAAGCAGCCTCCCCTGGCTATCGCGCTCACCTACAAGGATATCTACTACAAGATCCATGGCGGTGGGTTTCTGACCACGATCGCCACGATCGATGTCGACGGCAAGAAGATCCAGGTCCTGCCGAAGGACTTCCAGCTCGACCCGGTCAAGGATTTCCCTGTCCATGTCGACTTCCTGCGCATCGGCAAGGACACCGAAGTCAATGTCGACGTGCCTGTCCACTTCATCAACGAGGACAAGTCGCCCGGCATCAAGCGCGGCGGCGTGCTCAACATCGTGCGTCACGAAGTCGAGTTCCACTGCCCGGCCAATGCGATCCCGGAGTTCATCACCGTCGATCTCACCGGCGCCAACATCGGCGACTCGATCCACATCTCGGCGGTCAAGCTGCCGGCTGGCGTCAAGCCTGTGATCTCCGACCGCGACTTCACCATCGCGACCATTGCCGGTTCGTCGGCGATGAAGCCGGAGACGGAAGAGACGGCTGAAGCGGCTGCACCTGAAGCGGCTCCTGCCGCCGACGAGAAGTAACTCTTTCACGCCCGGAGCAGGCGATGCTGCTGTTTGCAGGTCTCGGCAATCCGGGCGCGAAATACGCTGACAACCGCCACAATGTCGGTTTCATGGCGGCGGACGCAATCGCCCGCCGCCATTCCTTTTCGCCCTGGTCGAAGAAATTCCAGGGCCTCATTTCCGAGGGCACGCTCGGCGGCGAAAAAATCGTCCTGATCAAGCCGCAGACCTTCATGAACCTGTCCGGCCAGTCGGTCGGCGAAGCACTGCGCTTCTACAAGCTCGAGCTTTCCGCGCTCACCGTCTTCTATGACGAGATCGACCTTGCCGAAGGCAAGCTGCGCATCAAGACCGGTGGCGGCGCCGGCGGCCACAACGGCATCCGGTCGATCGACGGTCATATCGGCAATGGCTATCGCCGCGTGCGCATCGGCGTCGGCCATCCCGGCGTCAAGGAAATGGTCCAGCACCATGTGCTCGGCAATTTCGCCAAAGCCGACCGCGAATGGCTCGACCCGCTGCTCGACGCGATCGCCGATAATGCCGCCATGATCGTCAAGGGCGACGAATCCGGCTTCATGAATAAGGCCAGTCTCGCCGTCCAGGGCAAGGCCGGGCCGGAGCCCGAAAAGCCAGCGCAGAAGCAGTCGGCGCACAAGCAGCAAAGTCATGTCCGCCAAGCACGGCCTCAACAGCCGGTGGTCAAGCTGCCGGAAAGCGGTCCAATGGCCGCCATGCTGAAGAAGCTGTTCGGCGGCAAGGACTGAGCATCAAGGGGACCGAAGGGCTTGACGTTGATCACCCCTATCGCCCATAGCCCTGATCAAATTTCTATTTTCCCGATAGGACCGAACAAAAATGGGTTTCAAATGCGGCATCGTTGGCTTGCCCAACGTCGGCAAGTCGACGCTTTTCAACGCGTTGACCAGAACGGCTGCGGCGCAAGCCGCCAACTATCCATTCTGCACCATCGAACCGAACACCGGCGAGGTGGCGGTGCCAGATCCGCGCCTGCAGAAGATCGCCGCGATCGCCAAGTCGAAGGAGATCATTCCAACTCGCATCTCTTTCGTCGACATTGCCGGCCTGGTGCGCGGTGCCTCGAAAGGCGAAGGGCTGGGCAACCAGTTCCTCGCCAACATCCGCGAGGTCGACGCCATCGTGCATGTGCTGCGCTGCTTCGAGGATGACGACATCACCCATGTCGAGGGCCGCATCGACCCCGTCGCCGATGCCGAGACGGTCGAGACCGAGCTGATGCTTGCCGACCTCGACAGCCTAGAGCGCCGCATCGTGCAGATCCGCAAGCGCGCCGGCAGCAAGGACAAGGAAGCGACGACCGTGCTGCCGTTGATGGAGGCAGCGCTCGAACTGCTGCAGGCCGGCAAGCCGACCCGCATCCTGCTCAAGGGTATTTCGGCCGAAGATTTGCGCATCCTGCAGGGCCTGAACCTTCTGACCTCGCATCCCGTGCTCTATGTCTGCAATGTCGCGGAGGCCGACGCCGCCACCGGCAACGAACACACCAGGGCCGTGGAAAAGATGGCCACCGCCCAGGGCGCCGGCACAGTGGTGATCTCGGCGGCGATCGAAGCCGAGGTCGCGCAACTCTCGGACGAGGAAGAGATGGAATTCCTGTCCTCGCTCGGCCTCGACGAGCCAGGCCTCAACAAGGTCATACGCGCCGGCTACGACCTGTTGCACCTCATCACCTATTTCACCGCCGGGCCGAAGGAGACGCGCGCCTGGACCATCCATAAAGGCGACAAGGCGCCACAGGCCGCCGGTGTCATCCACACCGATTTCGAGCGCGGCTTCATCCGCGCCCAGACCATCTCCTACAACGACTTCGTCACACTGGGCGGCGAAGTGGCGGCCAAGGAAGCCGGCAAGGCGCGCGACGAAGGCAAGGAATATGTCGTCCAGGACGGCGACGTGCTGTTGTTCAAGTTCAACACTTGATGCCCTGAAGCGGTCGAGAACATCCCGACAAGCTGTCGGCGAAGTTCCTCGATACATGCTTCCAGGCGCCGGCGGCCATCCGCCCGCCGGCCGCTTGTCTTGATTTTGTCACGTCACAGGTCTAAGCGGCAGACGCACGGTCGGCGCTGACGTCGAGAACCCGTGCAATCCAACACGACGCGTCAATCCGAACGCACCCTTTGGCCCCAGCAAGGGATATCAGGCGATGATCAAGGCCTTCGTCGTGGACAATGACCGCCTGCGCGTCGTCGACGATCTCCTGGCAAACAGCGAGACCATCGTCTGGGCGGACCTGTTCAACCCGACAAAGGAAGAGGAAGCGACGATCGAGAGCTGGCTCGGCGTTGCCATTCCGACGCGCGAGGAGATGGAGGAGATCGAGATTTCGAGCCGCCTCTATGTCGAGGACGGCGCCTATTTCATGACCGCCACCCTGCCCGCCCAGACCGAAATCGACGATCCCTTGATGTCGCCCGTTACCTTCGTGCTGGCCGGCACAAGGCTGATCACAGTGCGCTACCACGAACCGAAAGCTTTCAAGACCTTTCCGCAGCGCGCCGAAAAGGTGGCGACCGGCTGCACCAGCGGCGACACCATTCTGATCGGCTTGCTGGAGGCGATCGTCGATCGTCTCGCCGACATTCTGGAACGCGCCGGCCGCGACATCGAGGCGATCTCGCGCGATATCTTCGAGGCGCGGTCGACCAAGGTTTCCAAGCGCAACCGTGATTTCCAGGAGTTGCTGAAAGCCATCGGCCGCAAGGAGGACATTGCCTCCTCGATCCGCGACAGCCTGATCTCGCTGCAGCGCCTGGCAGGCTTCTTCGCCCATGCCTCGACCCGCACCAAGATGAGCAAGGACACCAAGGCGCGCATCAAGACGCTGTCTCGCGACGTGCTGTCGCTCGCCGACCACGCCACCTTCCTGTCGCAGAAGATCTCCTTCCTGCTAGACGCCACGCTCGGCATGATCTCGATCGAGCAGAACGCCATCATCAAGATCTTCTCGGTCGCCGCCGTCATCTTCCTGCCGCCGACTTTGGTCGCCTCGATCTACGGCATGAATTTCGACATCATCCCCGAGTTGAAATGGCAACTTGGCTATCCCTTCGCCATCGCCATGATGGTGCTGTCGGCGATCCTGCCCTTCTGGTACTTCCGCCGCCGCGGCTGGCTCTGAGTGGCCTTGTCGATCGGCTGCCACAGGCTGGCGCAGTAAAAATCGCTTGACCAAATGAACGCCGGCCTGCATCCGGAAATCCCGATCCTGGGGATCGTGGGTCGACAAGCCGGATTCCAGACCATGACTGCAGAGATAAAAACATGGGCCTATGAGGACTTCATCGAGGGCGCATCGATCGACCTCGGCTCCAAGCTCGTGAGTGCCGCCGAGATCGTCGAATTTGCCGGAGAATTCGACCCGCAGCCGATGCATCTCGACGAGGAAGCCGGCAAGGCCAGCATCCTCGGCGGGCTGGCAGCGTCGGGCTGGCACACCTGCGCCATGTTCATGCGCATGCTCTGCGACGCGTTCCTGCTGGACTCGACCTGCCAGGGCGCGCCCGGCGTCGATCAGGTCAAATGGAAGAAACCGGTCCTGGCCGGCGACCAACTGACCGGCACCCTGATGGTTGTTGCCAAGCGCCTGTCGAAATCGAAGCCGCAACTCGGCTTCGTCACCATGCGCAGCGAGCTGTTCAACCAGCGTGGCGAAAGCGTCTTCGAGCTCGAGAACTCCGTCATGTTCCTCACGCGCGATGCCGCGGGGAGCCAAGCATGACACTGGACGAGTTCTTCCGTATCGGCACCACCGTCACGCTTGGCTCGCACACATTCGAGCCCGAGGCGATCAAGGCCTTCGCCCGCAAGTACGACCCGCAGATCTTCCATATCGACGAGGAGGCCGCGAAGAAAAGCGTGCTCGGCGGCCTCTGCGCGTCTGGCTGGCACACGGCCGCGACCTGGATGAAACTCAATCTGGAAAACCGCATGGACGCAGAGATCGCTGCGTGGAGCGGTCCCGGTCCGGTGCCGGAATTCGGCCCCTCGCCCGGCTTCAAGAACCTGAAATGGCTGAAGCCGGTCTATGCCGGGCAAGCCATCACCTTCACGCGCACCGCGCTGTCGCACCGCCCGATCGCCTCACGCCCCGGCTGGCGGCTTCTCGCGCTGCGTTCGGAAGCTTTCAATCCCACCGGCGACAAGGTGCTCGAGTTCGAAAGCGCCGTGCTGGTGAAGGTGGAGTAGCTTTTTCCTTCGCCCCGTTTACGGGGAGAAGGTGCCCGAAGGGCGGATGAGGGGCGGCGCCAGCGTTGGTGTCTTAAACTCGACGGTCGTACTTACCCCTCACCCTGCTCCGCTGGCGTTGCTCGCTTCGCTTCCCTCTCCCCGTAAACGGGGCGAGGGAGAAACCTAATGCCCCTCGAACCCTATCAGCGTCCTGACCGGCACACCGAGCGCTTCGAGCTTGGCGCGACCGCCGAGGTCCGGCAGGTCGATGACAAAACAGGCAGCGAGGATGTCGGCGCCGATCTGGCGCAGCAGCTTGACTGCCGCTTCCGCGGTGCCGCCGGTGGCGATCAGATCGTCGACAAGGATCACCTTCTCGCCCGGAGCAACGCCGTCCTTGTGCATCTCCATCTCGTCCAGGCCATATTCCAGGCTATAGGCGACGCGCACCGTCTCGTAGGGCAGCTTGCCTTTCTTGCGGATCGGCACGAAGCCGGCCGAGAGCTGATGGGCGACGGCGCCGCCAAGGATGAATCCACGTGCCTCGATGCCGGCGATCTTGTCGATCTTCTGGCCGGCATAGGGATGCACCAGTTCGTCGATGGCGCGGCGGAAGGCGCGCGCATTGCCGAGCAGGGTGGTGATGTCGCGAAACAGGATGCCGGGCTTGGGATAGTCCGGAATGGTGCGGATCGCGGCAAGCAGCGTGTCTTCAAGGGAGGATTTCATGGGTCGAGATTACCTGAAACGGAGGTTCTTGCGCGACAATTGTTCGATCGAACTGCAGCCCATCAGCTTCATGCCACGTTCGATCTCGACCCGCATCTGCTCAAGGGCCCGTTCGACGCCGGGCTGGCCCGCCGCCGCGAGCGGGAACAGATAGTAGCGTCCGACGCCGACGGCCTTGGCACCGAGCGACAGCGCCTTCAGCACATGCGTGCCGCGCTGCACGCCGCCATCCATGATGACGTCGATCCTGTCGCCAACGGCATCGACGATCTCGGCAAGCTGGTCGAACGCCGCCCGCGAGCCATCCAGCTGCCGCCCGCCATGGTTCGACAGCACGATGCCGCTGCAGCCGATGTCGACGGCGCGTCTTGCATCCTCCACCGACATGACGCCCTTGAGGCAGAACGGACCCGCCCAAAGCTTGACCATCTCGGCGACGTCGTCCCACGTCATCGACGGGTCTAGCATCTCGGTGAAGTAGCGGCTGATCGACATCGTGCCGCCACCCATGTCGACATGCTCGTCGAGCTGCGGCAGCTTGAACCCCTCATGGGTGAAATAGTTAATCGCCCAGGCCGGCTTGAGCGCGAACTGCGCCATTCCGGCAAAGTTGAGCTTGAAGGGAATGGCAAAGCCGGTGCGTTTGTCGCGCTCGCGATTTCCTCCGGTGATGCTGTCGACGGTCAGCATCATCACCTCGACGCCGACCGCCTTGGCGCGCTGCATCATCGCCCGGTTGAGACCGCGATCCCGATGGAAATAGAACTGGTAGACCTGCGGGCTGCTGCTGATGCTGCGCGCCTCCTCGAGGCTGACGGTGCCAAGCGACGAGACGCCGAACATGGTGCCATACTTGGCCGCGGCCTTGGCGACCGCGCGCTCGCCCTGATGGTGGAACAGGCGCTGCAAGGCGGTCGGCGAGCAATAGAACGGCATCGCCAGCTTCTGGCCCATGACCGTCACCGACATGTCGACCTCGCTCACCCCGCGCAGCACATTGGGAACCAGATCGCAGGTCTCGAAGCTTTCGGTGTTGCGGCGGTAGGTGACCTCGTCGTCCGCCGCGCCGTCGATGTAATTGAAGATCGGCCCTGGCAGCCGCCGCTGCGCCATGTGGCGGAAATCGGAAAAGTTGTGACAGTCGCTGAGCCGCATCATCGAAATCCAAAAGCCATGGCGGGACGAGCTTCTCGCCACCGTTCGATGCGTCGAATATCAACCTCATGCCGCCATGCCAACGGACTAATTGCCGAACTTCCGCCTAAGCAATGGCGCAGACAAAAAAGGAGCGCCTTAAGCGCCCCTTCCCGTCTAAATCCGGCTGACGAGGATTACATGCCGAGATCGGAACGAAGCTCGGCCCTGGCCACTTCATATTCAGCCTTGAAGTCGTCCCGGTTGAGCAGGACCGCGGCAATGACGCTGCCGGAAATCCTGCCCATCTCGACATCGGACGCAAAATGGATGCCGCCAACCACGCGGTTGTGAGCGTATTTGCTCGCGCGTGCCATGATCTCGGCGCGCTTTTCCGGAACCATGTCGGACAGAATGATGCCCATCATCGTGCCGACGGTGGCGTG
Source organism: Mesorhizobium sp. M7A.F.Ca.MR.362.00.0.0 (assembly GCF_004023175.1). Classification (NCBI taxonomy): domain Bacteria; kingdom Pseudomonadati; phylum Pseudomonadota; class Alphaproteobacteria; order Hyphomicrobiales; family Phyllobacteriaceae; genus Mesorhizobium; species Mesorhizobium sp. M7A.F.Ca.MR.362.00.0.0. Next base: position 17,657 of record NZ_RZTF01000038.1, on the reverse strand, counting down.
TCCGGAAGGCCAGGAACCGGAGCTCGACAGCTTGACCGCAGGCTTGACGAGATCGCTGAGCTGATGCGGGCGCGGGCGCTTCCAGACATCCTTGGCGGGATCGACGACAGCGCCTTCGGTAGCCACCAGGCGATCGAAGAAGGCGCTGAATTTCGGCAGCGTTTCCTTGTTGAATTTCGGCCCCATGACGTCGGCGAAGCGCCAGACATTCTCCTCGGCATCGGCCACCGCGCTGGCGACCATCTCCGGGGTGCGCGTGACCTGCAAAGTCAGCACCTCGCCGAGTTCGGCCTTGGTCTGCGCCGAATCGTTTGCCGGCGGCGGTGGCACGATCATCGTCAGGTCGACATCCTTGTTGGTGATGAAGGGCCGGGCGTCTTCTGCTTGCGCGGCCGAGCCGACGATGAGCAGCAACAGGCCTGCCGCGAGCGATGCGTATCTTTTCATGAATGCGATCCTTTGATGAGAGCAGCACAGGATCGCCGGATGCGGTGACGGCCATGTGACATGACCAGCCTCCGGAAATGCAAAAGGGCGCCTCCCGGCGCCCTTCGCGATCACTTGATTGTGTGGCTCAATGCGCCACGCCTTCCCACACCTTGCGCTTGGTTAGATAGACCAGAGCGCCGAACAGAAGCAGGAACACCAGCACGCGAAAGCCGGTCTTCTTGCGGTCTTCCATATGCGGCTCGGCCGCCCACATCAGGAAGGCGGAAACGTCGCGGGAGTACTGGTCGACCGTCTGCGGCGCGCCGTCATCATAGGTCACCTGGCCGTCGGAGAGCGGGTTGGGCATCTTCAGCGACACGCCCGACATGAAATAAGGGTTGTAGTGGGTGCCTTCCGGGATGACCATGCCGGCAGGCGGTGTCTCGTTATAGCCTGTCAACAGCGAGTGGATATAGTCGGGGCCGCCCGCGTCATACTGGGTGAAGATGTCGAAGACGAATTGCGGAAAGCCGCGCTCGACGCCGCGCGCCTTGGCCAGCAGCGACATGTCGGGCGGAGCAGCACCACCATTGGAAGCGGCGGCCGCTTCGTCGTTTGCGAACGGTGGCGGGAAGTGGTCGGACGGCTTGCCGGGACGATCGAACATGTCGCCGGCATCGTTGGGACCGTCATGGATCGTGTACTCGGCCGACAGCGTCTTGATCTGCGCATCGGAATAGCCGAGGTCCGACAGCGTGCGGAACGCCACCATGTTCATCGAATGGCAGGCCGCGCAGACTTCCTTGTAGACCTTGAGGCCGCGCTGCAGCTGCGCCTTGTCATAGGTGCCGAACGGGCCGGTGAAGCTCCAGTCCATTTCCTTCGGCTCGTGGATCGGGAAATGCGTCGGCGCGGCGGCGTTGTGCGCCTCTTCGGCGGCGATCGCCCAAGTGCCCGCCGACCCGATGCCGACGGCCACGAGGCCGACCAGCGCCAGCGAGGTGAGAATCTTTTTCATGCCAAATCCCCTTAGATTCTCTACCCGCTCAGCCTTTGGTTTCCGGCGCCGCCGTAGCGCCCGCCGGATGTCCGCTGCCGCCCTTGTTCTTCTCGAGGACCGCCTCGGTGATCGAGTTCGGCAGCCGTCGCGGCGTCTCGATCAGGCCGAGCACCGGCAGCGCGATCAGGAAGAAGGCGAAGTAGAACAATGTCGCCATCTGCGCCATGAACACATAGCTGCCTTCGGCCGGCTGCGAGCCCAGCCAGCCAAGCAGGATGGCATCGGCCACGAACAGCCAGAAGAACAGCTTGTACCAGGGCCGGTAAACGGCCGAGCGTACCTTCGAAGTGTCGAGCCACGGCACCAGGAACAACATGACGATGGCGCCGAACATGCACAGCACGCCGCCGAGCTTGGAGTTGATCGGCCCGACATTGAAGGTGATGGCGCGCAGGATCGCGTAGAACGGCAGGAAGTACCATTCGGGCACGATGTGGGCCGGCGTCTTCAGCGGGTTGGCGACGATGTAGTTGTCGGGATGGCCGAGATAGTTCGGCAGGTAGAAGACGAAATAGGCGAAGAAGAACAGAAACACGATCATGCCGAACGCGTCCTTGATGGTCGCGTAGGGGGTGAAGGCGACAGTGTCGGTCTTCGACTTGACCTCGATACCCGTCGGGTTCGACTGGCCCACGACATGCAGCGCCCAGATGTGCAAAACGACGACGCCGGCAATCATGAACGGCAACAGATAGTGCAGCGCAAAGAAGCGGTTCAGCGTCGGGTTGTCGACGGCAAAGCCGCCGAGCAGCAGCTGCTGGATCCAGTCGCCGACCAGCGGAATGGCGCTGAAGAAACCCGTGATGACGGTGGCACCCCAGAAGCTCATCTGGCCCCATGGCAGCACGTAGCCCATGAAGCCGGTCGCCATCATCAGGAGATAGATGATGCAGCCGAGGATCCACAGCAGCTCGCGCGGCGCCTTGTAGGAGCCGTAATAGAGGCCACGGAAGATGTGGATGTAGACGGCGACGAAGAAGAACGAGGCGCCGTTCGAATGCATGTAGCGCAGCAGCCAGCCCGAATTCACGTCGCGCATGATCTTCTCGACCGAGCCGAAGGCGAGATTGGTGTCGGCCGTGTAGTGCATGGCCAGCACGATGCCGGTCAGCATCTGCGCCACCAGCATGATCGACAGGATGCCGCCAAACGTCCAGGCGTAGTTGAGGTTGCGCGGCACCGGATAGGCGACGAAGCTGTCATAGACCAGCCGCGGCAGCGGCATACGGGCGTCGAACCAGCGTCCGAGACCGGTTTTGGGCGTATAGGTCGAGTGTCCCTCGCTCATCGAAATGTCCCCTGCCTCAACCGATAAGTATCTTGGTATCGGAAATGAACTTGAATACCGGCACCGCCATGTTCTCAGGCGCCGGGCCTTGGCGGATGCGTCCGGCCGTGTCGTAGACCGAGCCGTGGCATGGGCAGAACCAGCCGCCGAAATCGCCTTCCTGGCCGAGCGGAATGCAGCCGAGATGGGTGCAGACCTGAACCATCACCATCCAGGCTTCCTTGCCGGGTGTGGTGCGGTTGGCGTCGGTCGCCGGTGCATCGGCCGGCAGATTGGCGTTGCGGGCGATCGGGTCCTTGAGATCGGCCAGCTTGACGGCCTCGCCGTCCTTCATTTCCTGTTCGGTGCGGTTGCGGACCACGACCGGCTTGCCGCGCCATTTGACGATCAGCGACATGCCCGGCGTCAGCGAGGCGACGTCGACTTCGACGGAAGCGAGCGCCAGCGTCGAGGCATCGGGGCGCATCTGGTCGATGAACGGCCACGCGAAGGCACCCGCGCCGACCACTGCGGCCATGCCGGTGGCGACGTAGAGAAAATCACGACGGTTGGGATCCTGGGTGTCGGTTGCGCTCACGGGTGCCTGATCCTTTCGCCTCTTCCGTGCCGGTGGCTGAGCCTTGTTCCCCGCTCAATTACGCCAACCCGACAGCGCATGGCGAACAGGCTTGCGAATTCCTCCGGCATTTGGACTTCGGTTTATGCGTGAAGCCCGTTTTTGTCCAGACGGGTGAAGGCACAAGGGCAGATTGTCGCGGGGACAAAATCCGCCACCGCTCAACGCGACGCCGGATAGCCGCCAAACATCGCTAAACAACCGGGAAACAACCGCAAATCCGACGCCCCTGTTCGGCTCGACACAAGGCGCCAGCCGGGTCTATCCTTGCCATCATGGCACACGTCATAGACCGCGACACCTGGTCTGTTCGCTCCGACCATTGGAAGGGCGAATTGCAATGTGGCGCCTACGGCTCCAACTCCTGCCTGATCTTCAACTATTTGCCTGGCGTCGGCGGCGGCCCCCGCCTGCACACGCATCCCTACGCGGAGATCTTCATCATCCGCCAGGGCACCGGCCTGTTCACTGTCGGCGACCAGGAGATCGAGGCATCCGCCGGCCAGATCCTGATCGTGCCGCCCAACACGCCGCACAAATTCACCAATCTCGGCCCAGGCCCGCTGGAAACGACCGACATCCATGAAAACGGCAGCTTCATCACTGAATGGCTGGAGTGACCCCTATTTCGCGCCGAGCCTGGCCAGCACCGCTTTCGGGATGTTGTATTCACGAATGACGGCATCGTGCTTGCGCAAGCCGCACAGCTCGCGCTGGATGAAATAACCATGCACCGCCTCGGCGGCATCCTTGAGCAGCCGGGGACGCAATTGCTCGTCGGCATTGTCGCGCAACCTGGCCAGCGTTTCCTCTACCCGCTGGCCGGCGCGGCCAAGTGCTGCCGCCTTCTCCGCCAATATTTCATGGCCGAGCGCATCGAAGGCGGCTTCGGCGGCGGTGGCACTCGTTGGACCGTGAGGGGATCGCAGAGACATTCAGCGGGCCTCCAAGTCCTTAGCTTCAGGAAAAGACAAAATAGGAGCGAAATCGTATCTCCAAAAATCCACAACGGAAATAATGTGTCCATCCGAAAACGCGGACACCAAAACGCCCATACCGTCGATATCCGTGTAGGTGAAATCAGAGATGAGTCGCGGCTTGGCCGCCAAAGAATATCCAACAGTTACGACTTCGAAGCTTCCCATGCCCCCATCGTCCAGTGTTGTAAACGAGACGGCGACCGGCGTGGAAAGCCCCGAACAGTCGGAGAGGAACGTAAGCAAGCCAAACCGTAACTCATTGAGCACTTCAGTCTGAAGCGGCAAGACAGCAGTCATAAAAGCTACTCCGCCGGGCGTGTCTCTTCGAGCACGCTGTCCTCGTGGTAGAGAAAACCGCCGGACTGCCGCTTCCACAGCCGCGCATAGAGCCCGTCGAGCGCCACCAGTTGGTCATGCGTGCCTTGTTCGACGATGCGGCCACCGTCGAGCACCACCAGCCGGTCGAGTGCCGCGATCGTCGACAGACGATGGGCGATGGCGATGACCGTCTTGTTTTCCATCAGCCGCGTCAGATTCTCCTGGATCGCCGCCTCGATGTCGGAATCGAGCGCCGAGGTCGCTTCGTCGAGGATCAGGATCGGCGCGTCCTTGAGGAAGACGCGGGCGATCGCCACGCGCTGGCGCTGGCCGCCCGACAATTTGACGCCGCGCTCGCCGACAAAGGCCTCGTAGCCGGCGCGGTCCCTGTTGTCGCGCAAGGTCAGGATGAACTCGTGCGCCTCGGCCTTTTTCGCCGCAGCGATCACCTCCGCGTCGGTCGCGTCAGGCATGCCGAGCTTGATGTTGTCGCGCAGCGAACGGTGGAACAGCGCCGTGTCCTGGCTGACGACGCCGATATTGGCGCGCAGCGAATTCTGCGTGACTTTGGCGACATCCTGGCCATCGATGGTGATCGACCCGCTCTCCAGATCGTAGAGCCGCAGGATCAGGTTCGCGAGCGTCGTCTTGCCGGCCCCGGACGGCCCGACCAGCCCGACCTTCTCGCCCGGCTTGACGACAAGGTCGATGCCGTTCAGCACGCCGAACCCCTTGCCGTAATGGAACTCGACGTTGTTCACCTCGATACGCCCGCCTGCCACCACGAGTTCCTTGGCGTCGGGCGCGTCGGTGAGGCCGAGCGGCTGCGAAATCAGCGCCTTGGAGTTCTCCAGCACGCCGAGGTTTCGCAAGATGCTGTTGAGCTGCATCATCAGCCGGCCGAGCAGCATGTTGAGCCGCAGCACCAGCGACAGGGTGAAGGCGACCGCGCCGACGGTGATCGAGCCCTCGACCCAGAGATAAACGGCAAAGCAGCCGATCGCCGTGATCATAATGCCCGACAGCGTCGTCAGCGCCATGCGCACGCCGGTCAGCCGGCGGGTGAACGGGCGCAATGCGTCGAGGTAGATGTCGAAACCGTTCCTGATGTAGCGGTCGTCGCCGTCGGCCGAGAACAGTTTCAGCGTCTGCACGTTGGAATAGGAATCGACGATGCGGCCGGTGATCATCGAGCCGGCCTCGGCGGTTTCCTCGGCATGCTTGCGGATTGCCGGCAAGTAGAGCTTGGCCAGCCAAGCGAAAGCGGAAATCCAGATCACCACCAGCACCGCCAGCCTGAGATCGAGGCCTGCGACCAGCGCCAGCGTCGTCACCGTGTAGACGATCATGAACCAGACGACTTCGATGAAGCTTTCCATCAGGTCGCCGGTGGCTTGCCCCGCCTGCCAGACCTTTGTCGCGATGCGGCCGGCGAAATCGTTCTGGAAAAAGGCGTAGGACTGGCGCGAGACATGCCGGTGTGCCTGCCAGCGCACCAGATTGTAGAAGCCCGGCGTGATGGTCTGTTCATCGACCAGCGCCGACAGACCGACGACGACGGTGCGGATGACCAGCACCACCACGGCCATGAAAACCAGTTCAGGACCGGCGGCGGCCCACAGTGCGTGCCAGCTGCGCTCGGCGGGAAGCTGGTCGAGAATATCGACGAGCCGCCCGACGAAGTAGAACAGGCCGGCCTCGACCAGCGGCGCGATGCCGCCGATGACCAGCATGGCGAAGAAGGCGAACTTCGCCTGGCCGACATAGTGCCAGAGGAAACCGCCGACGCTGGTCGGTGGCCGAAGATTCGCTGGCTCCCTGAACGGATAGACCCAGTTCTCGAACCAGCGATAGACGGCAGTCATCATGCGGCGGCCATCATTCTGCGGCTTGCCCCTTTGCAAGTGCATCGTTGGCGGGGTCGGCGGGACCGCCCTCAAGCAGGAACCCGCCCGACTGGCGCTGCCAGAGCTGGGCGTAAAGCCCGCCTCGGGCGACGAGTTCCTCGTGCGAACCTTCCTCGATGACACGGCCTTTGTCCATCACCACCAGCCTGTCCATCGCCGCGATGGTTGAGAGCCGGTGCGCGATGGCGATGACGGTCTTGCCTTGCATGAGCTTGTAGAGGTTCTCCTGAATCGCCGCCTCGGCTTCGGAATCAAGCGCCGAGGTCGCTTCGTCAAGGATAAGTATTGGCGCATCCTTCAACATAACGCGAGCAATGGCGATGCGTTGACGCTGGCCGCCGGACAATTTGACCCCGCGGTCGCCGACATGGGCATCGAAGCCCTTCCGGCCACCGGCATCCGAAAGCCCTGATATGAAGTCCAGCGCCTCGGCGCGCCCCGCTGCCTCGACAAGCAGCTCTTCCGAGGCATCGGGCCGGCCATAGAGGATGTTCTCGCGCACCGAACGATGCAGCAGCGAGGTGTCCTGCGTGACCATGCCGATCTGCGCACGCAGCGAATCCTGCTTCACACCGGCGATCTCCTGGCCATCGATCAGAATCCGGCCGGCTTCGAGATCATAGAAGCGCAGCAACAGGTTGACCAGCGTCGACTTGCCGGCGCCGGAACGGCCGACGATGCCGACCTTTTCGCCCGGCTTCACCGCCAGCGACAAGCCTTCGATCACACCCTTCTGCTTGCCGTAGTGGAAGCGGATGTCCTCGAAGCGGATCTCACCCCTGGAAACGCTGATCTCCTTCGCGTCCGGCCTGTCCTCGACAAGGCGCGGCAGCGAGATCGAGGCGATACCGTCCTGCACCGTGCCGATGTTCTCGAACAGGCCCGACATTTCCCACATGATCCATTGCGACATGCCCCACATCCTGAGCACAAGGCCGATGACCACGGCGACCGCGCCGATCGTCACTGCTTGCCCCAGCCACAGCCACAACGCCATCGCGGTGACGGAGAACAAGAGCAATGCATTCAGGATGTAAAGCGAGCCAAAAAGCACTGTCACCAGCCGCATCGACCGGTAGACCGTTTCGAGAAAGCCGGACATGCCGTCTTTGGCGAATGACGCTTCGCGGCGTGCATGGCTGAACAGCTTGACCGTCTGGATGTTGGAGTAGCTGTCGACGACCCGGCCCGTCATGATCGAGCGCGCATTGGCCTGTTCCTCGCCGACCTTGCCCAACCGCGGGATGAAGTAGCGCAGCAAAAGGATATAGCCGACCAGCCAGACGCCTAGCGGCGCGGCCAGCCGCCAGTCGGCCGAGCCGACGATGAGCAGCATGCCGAGGAAATAGACGATAACGTAGTTCAGGACGTCGATCACCTTGATGACGCATTCGCGCACCGCGAGGGCCGTCTGCATCAGCTTTGTCGCGATGCGGCCGGCGAACTCGTCCTGGTAGAAACTCATCGACTGCTTGAGCAGATAGCGGTGCACCTGCCAGCGGATGCGCATGGGATAATTGCCCATCAGCGTCTGCTGGTTGAGAAACGAATGCAGCCATACCGTGCCCGGCAGCGCGAACAGCACGATGAAGGCCATGCCGGCGAGCTTCCAGGCTTCCGTCTGCAGGAAGGTTTCGCGATTCTGCCCCGACAGCCAGTCGACGATGCGGCCGAGAAAGCCGAACATCCATACTTCTGCGATCGCGATGGCCGTCACCAGCACCGCGTCGAAAAGGATATAGGGCCATGCGCCGCGCGTATAATGCAGGCAGAAGGCAACCAGCGTCTTGGGCGGCTCGACCGGTTCCGCTGCGGGGAACGGATCGAGCCTTTTTTCAAACCAGCTAAACAACAACATAGGTTATGCCTGTGAAATGTGTTTGCCGCTTACGCAGCACGTGAGCGTACGAAATCCCCGGAACCCATGGCGTCAAGGGCCGACGGTCTGGAATCACCCGGACCGTCGGCCCTGCTTCGCGCAATATAGGGGCTCGCGGGCTTTTCGCCGACAGCTGTGCCAGACGATCCTGACGACACGGTGCCGCCAGCCCGATTTTTCGCGCCCGGCCGGATCAGCCGGATGATCCGACGCACCAGCGAAGGCCGGCTCAGATCGGGAACCGCGCGCGAAAAATCGACATCCGGCAGCATGCCGCGATGCGGCCGGCGGCGAACCTCGGCGTGAACCGCCGACGAATAGGTGTCGCCGATCAGCAGCGCCCAGGTCGGCAGTCGGTGGATATGCAGGCTCCTCGAGCCAGGTATTCTGTAGGGATCGAACATCGGTCCGTCCTCCGTGTGAAAATCGAGATAAAAAGGCGAAGCAATATCGTCCGCCGGCATTCGGCCGGAGGCATGCTTTGCGTCGGTCCGGACACGACAAGCATCGGTCCGGACAGCTTCAGATGGGGCGTTCAGCCCTTTTGACTTTTTGAAAAACATCGCAGGATTCCTTCGAGAGCCGAAAAATCGTTTCGGCGGGAATCGGTGCGATCAAGTCTTAGAGAGTCAGGAGAATCGTCGTACCGAAACCGCCGGTAGGCAGGTAAGCCCACGAGAGGGGCGCTGGATGTGCATGATCATCATGAATTACCCCTCCATCGGTTCGGGTTGACAATCCTGGCTGTATACCCGACCTCGCAGAAAATGGCCACCCGCAGGTCCAGCAATTTCCAAAACCGCCAAGCCGCTGTGGCCGATCCGCCACTTATTAGAAGGACGCGGAAATGAACTGTCGTCTCCGCATCGCGCTCTACCAGCCTGACAT
>NZ_RZTF01000038.1:3416-8284 GCF_004023175.1 Mesorhizobium sp. M7A.F.Ca.MR.362.00.0.0 | reverse complement strand
TGCCGGCAACACCGGGACAATCCTGCGCTTCGCCGCGTGCCTCGGACTTGGCGTCGACATCATCGAACCGGCCGGATTTCCGCTCTCCGACAAAGCGCTCAAGCGAGCCGGCATGGACTACCTCGAAATGGCTGCCCTGACCCGGCATGTCGACTGGCATGCCTTCGAGGAATGGCGCAAGGCTGGTTCGCGCCGGCTGGTGCTGCTGTCGACCAAAGCCACGACGGCCTACACCAGCTTCATCTTCGCCGAAGGCGACATACTCCTGTTTGGCCGGGAATCCGCAGGCGTGCCGGATCCTGTCCATCAGGCGGCTGATACGCGGCTGACCATCCCGATGCAGGGTACGGCGCGCAGCATCAACGTCGCGCTCTCCGTCGCCATGGTGGCGGGCGAAGCCGTCCGGCAACTCGGATAATGGCAGTCCGTCTCCCGTCATCTTGACCCAGGCGCACATCGCCTTCTCCTTCGTTTGCACATCCAGGGTTTCTTCGCTACAAGCTCAACTTAACTTGAGGTCAAGCGGAACAATCGGGGCGGAAAATCAGACATGGCGCCTATAACGGAATTGACGGTCGGCCAGGTGGCCATGCGCAGCGGGGTGGCGGTGTCGGCGCTGCATTTCTACGAGGCCCGCGGCCTGATCCGCAGCCATCGCACGTCGGGCAACCAGCGCCGCTACGGCCGCGATGTGCTGCGGCGCGTGGCGATCATCAAGGTTGCACAGGAGGTCGGCATCTCGCTGGCCGAAATCGGTGCCGCACTTGAATCACTGCCCGAAGGCCGCACGCCGACGCGCGACGACTGGAACCTTTTGTCGACCGCCTGGCGCGACGGGCTCGACCACAAGATCGCCCAGTTGAAGAAACTGCGCGACGGGCTGACCGACTGCATCGGCTGCGGCTGCATGTCCATCGACAAATGCCCGCTGCGCAACAAGGGCGACCGGCTGGCGCGCGAGGGGACAGGGGCAAGAAGGCTGGTTGCTCCGCCTCTCTCAAGGACATCCTAGTCAGCCGCTGGCAACCGCCTGATGGTGAACTCAATCAGGTCGCCCGGCCGCTCGAGCCAGCTTTCGATCTCGGTCCAGTAGGCCTGCTTGGGAAAGCGCTCGAACCATTCCTTGGCCTTGAGCCGCGCATCGGAGCGCGGCAGCACGAAGGTCTCTCGCAGGAAACCGTCGCGCGGCATACGCACGCGCTCGGCACGGCTTTGGTCGAGCCTTCTCTTCAGGCCATCCAGCGGCGGTCTTGCCGGGGTGCGCACGAAACAGCTCCTTGCACCTGGCGCATGACCCGAAATCGGAATCGAGTTTCGGAAAGGATCATGCGCAAAACCAAAGTGACTTGACCCTTGCCCTTAAGAGATTAGGGATCGCGCCGGCAAAAGACGAGTCATTTGTGGGACTCGCCGCCCCAACCGGAGACGGCACTTGGAACGACCAGAAATACCGACAGGCCTGCCCGCCGACATCGAACAGAAGAAGATGAAGGCACGGCTGTGGTTCGAGGCGCTGCGCGAACGCATCTGCGCCACTTTCGAGCAGATCGAGCAGGACCTTGGCGGGCCGCTGGCCTCGTGGTCACCGGGCCGTTTCGAAAAGACGCCGTGGGAACGCGACGAGGGCCGTGGCGGCGGCGGTACCATGTCGATGATGCACGGCCGCGTCTTCGAAAAGGTCGGCGTCCACACTTCGACCGTCCATGGCGAGTTCTCGCCCGAATTCAGGAAGCAGATGCCCGGCGCCGAGGAAGACCCGCGCTTCTGGGCATCCGGCATTTCGCTGATCGCGCACCCGTGGAATCCCAACGTTCCGGCCGTGCACATGAACACGCGCATGGTGGTAACATCGCGCCAATGGTTCGGCGGCGGCGCCGATCTGACACCGGTGCTCGATCGCCGCCGCACCCAGGACGACCCTGATACTCTCGCCTTCCATCGCGCCATGCAATTCGCTTGCGAGAAGAATGCCGCGGTCGCCGATTACCCGAAATTCAAGGCCTGGTGCGACGAGTACTTCTATCTGTCGCACCGCAACGAGCCGCGCGGCACCGGCGGCATCTTCTTCGACTGGCTGCATTCGGGCGAGGACAAAGGCGGCTGGAATGCCGATTTCAACTTTGTCCAGGATGTCGGCCGCTCCTTTCTCGTCGTCTACGGTCACCTCGTGCGCGCCAACTTCAACGAGAACTGGACCGATGGCGACCGTGACGAACAGCTCATCCGCCGCGGCCGCTATGTCGAATTCAATCTGCTTCACGATCGCGGCACCATCTTCGGCCTGAAGACCGGCGGCAATGTCGCGTCCATTCTCTCCAGCCTGCCGCCCGAGGTCCGCTGGCCGTAACAAAATGGTGAGCCCTGCGTGAGCCGCATTGATGTCCCATTCGCTTAAAATGGGCATGGAATGTGGCACGCGGTGCGGCGAAAAATTTCTTTTTCGTCTAATAGGCCGTTGAAAAGACTGGCCTATTTGTGGGGCCGGGTCGGGAAGCGCCGGCGGTTCGCCTGCGCGCAATTCCAGGAAAGTGCGAAACGGCTTTCCGACCGGAATTGCGTCAAAGCGAGCCGCGACCCGACGCGACCGGACGGCCCAGACGACGCGGGGCACCTCATAGAGAGGGATGCCCTACTTCCAGGAGTACTTCGCAATGCGCAAGATCATTGTTTCGGCGGCCGCCGCTGCCCTTCTCGCTTCCGGTTCGGTGGCATTCGCCGCCGTCAAGCACACCACCGGAACGATCAAGACCTTTGACGCAACGGCCATGAGTCTGGTCCTCGACGATGGATCGTCTTTTACGCTTCCCAAGACCTTCAAGGATCCTGGCCTGCAGGTCGGTGAAAAAGTCCGTGTCTCATGGGATATGAAGGGCAAGAACAAGGTCGCCGAGGCCGTCAAGGCCGCAAAATGATGGCTTGCCCGCCAGAGCAGGATGAGACGATGTCCGGTCCTGTTTCGGGGTAGTGTTAAGAGGGCGGAGCAGCGCTGCTCCGCCTTTTTGCCGTTGACCGCAACCAATGCCGCCCCATCTGTGTTATGCTTCTCACCCGCTCGCGGTCCGTGGATTCAACCCTGGAACCGGACCATGAGCCAAAAAAGTACCGGAGCCTCGACCAGGCTTCACGGAGGAAAAGGAGAAAATCCCATGAAGGAGTTTCACTGCGGGTCGCTCGTGCCCGGCTGTGACTGGCACACGCGTGCCGACGAGGAGGCCGAGGTGATGCGCCGTGCCGTCGAGCACATGCGCGAGACGCATGGCGAAACGGTGATCCGCGAGACGATGATCGAGGCGATCCGCTCGCGCATCGAAAAGACCCGCGACGCGGCCTGATCTACCCGGCGTTCAAAGCTTCGGCGGCGCGCTTGAGGAGCGCGTCGCGATCAGGGGTAAACCCGGCTTCGACCCATTCCGCCTCGAGATTCCTGAGGATTTCGCCGAGTTTCGGTCCTGGAGTTGCGCCGAGCGCCGTGAGATCGGCACCTTTCAGCGGAAACAACGGCTTTTCCCATTTGACGGCGAAGGCAAGCAGGCGCGAAAAGCCACCGGCTTCGAGCAGCGCCTCATTGTCCTCGACGGCGCGCACCCTGGCTGCCGCAAGCGACAGCCGCAGCCGGTCGACAAACCCCTGCCGGTCGCCGCGATAGAGCCTTTTCGCCAGTTCGCCCTCGGTCGTCTTCGGTTCGACGGCGGTAGCAAGCGCCCAGTGGCGCAGGCGATCCGCTTCGGCGGTTGAGAATTTGAGCCGCTCGGCGAGCGTCTTCATGCGAGCGGCATCGGGCGGCACGATCGCTTCCAGTCTGAGCAGCGGGTCGGGTGCCCAGCCCAGATCCTTCCCGGCCTTGGCCAACCCATGGATGGCATCGATGCCCCATTTCTCGCTTTCCGGCAGCGCTGCGGTCAAGACGCCTGCCTGCCGCATCCAGAGCAGCGCCCGTGACGGATCGGGCGCCGACAAGAGCTTCTTCAGTTCCGACCAGATGCGCTCGGCCGAAAGCTGGGCCAGCCCTTCCTTAAGCCGGGCGCAGGCTTTCAGCCCTTCGGCGTCCGGCCGTCCATCGCCGTACCAGGCGAAGAAGCGGAAGAAGCGCAGGATGCGCAGATAATCCTCGCGGATACGCGCTTCCGGGTCGCCGATGAAGCGCAGCCGGCGTGCCTCGATGTCGGCAATGCCGCCGACCAGGTCGACAACCCTGCCGTCGGCCTCGGCATAGAGCGCATTGATGGTGAAGTCGCGCCGCTCGGCGTCAAGCTTCCAGTCGCGCCCGAACGACACTTTCGCGCGTCGCCCGTCGGTCTCGATATCGGCGCGCAAGGTGGTGATTTCATAAGGTTTTCCGCCGGCAACCACGGTGATTGTCCCATGCTCGATGCCGGTTGGCACCGCCTTGAACCCTTCCGCTTCGGCGCGGCGGAGGGTTTCCTCCGGCAAGCAGGTGGTGGCGATGTCGATGTCGGCGACGGGCTGGCCAATCAGCGTGTTGCGCACCGCGCCGCCGGCGACTCGCGCCTCTTCACCGCCTTCGGCCAGTGCGAACAGCAGGCGCTGCAGATGCTTGTCGCCGAGCCAGTCGGCCCTGTCCGCGATCGAGACACTCACGCATAAAGCCTTTCATAGAGGGTACGGATGATGCCGGCGGTGACGCCCCAGATGCGCCGTTCGCCGTAAGGCATGTCGTAGAAGAACCATTCGAGATCGTTCCACATGCGGCTGTCGCGCTTGTGGTTGGCCGGGTCCATCAGGAAGCGCAGCGGCACTTCGAAAGCGGCGTCGACCTCGTCGGCGTTGAGCGTCAGCTGGAAACCGGGCAGCACGATGCCCAGCACCGGCGCGATGCGGTAGCCGCTGCCGGCCACATAGTCGGGCAT
>NZ_RZTF01000038.1:0-3406 GCF_004023175.1 Mesorhizobium sp. M7A.F.Ca.MR.362.00.0.0 | reverse complement strand
GTCGGGCATGCGGCCAATGATCTCGATGCGGTCTCGGCCAAGCCCGATCTCCTCGAAAGTCTCGCGCAGCGCCGCCGCCTCAGGGCTCGGATCGGTCGGATCGATGGTACCGCCGGGAAATGCCACCTGCCCCGAATGGCTGCGCAGCTTTTCAGCCCGCTTGGTCAGGAGAACCGTCGCATCGCCCTCATGATCGACCACCGGGATCAGCACCGCGGCATTGCGCAGCGCCTTGCCCTGGTTGAGGCGCGGATGGCCGGGGTTGAAGCGATGATCGCCATAATCGTCGCCGGCATGCGCATCGGGCTGCACGGCAAAACGCGCGCGAAAATCCGCGGATGAAAACGGCGCCGGCGTCACCTGGTCCATCACGCACTCAGCCGCTTCAACTGGTCCGCCGGCATGATCGGGAACACGGCGCCCTTGGAGCGCACCGCGAACATCGTCTCGCCGCCGATCTCGACCTCCTCGCCATGCCCGACCAGCTCATACATAACCGGCCGCGCCACCAGCGCCTCCAGACGGCCCCGCACCAGCACATAGGGCTTCAATCCGCCGGTCTCGTTCTCGTCGACAAAGCGCAGCGGCCGTTCCGGCCCGGCCTCGACGACATCGCCGACATTGGTGCGGAAGGTGATGGTCTGCGCTTCGCCGCTACCCGAAACGTCCATTTCGACGGCGATGAACGGCGCATCGGCAACGCGGATGCCGACCTTTTCCACCGGTGTCACCAGATAGGTCCTGCCATCGGCGTCCTTGCGCAGCACCGAGGAGAAAAGCTGCACCAGCGGCATGCGCCCGATCGGCGTGCCCAGATAGAACCAGGTGCCGTCGGACTTGATCTCCATGTCCAGATCGCCGCAGAAGTCGGGATTCCAGCGTTCGACGGGTGCCGCGCCCTTGCCGGCACGGGCGGCGCGCGAGATGAGCGCCTCGAGGCCACGCGCCTCGGTGGCATCCGTCAGGCTTTCTTCACGATGTCCCAAGGGTCCCGTCATGGTCACGAAATAGTCACTGTTGTTGCGCTTGTCAGCCTAAGTCTGTGATTTAAGTTTCGACATAGGCGCCACGCGAGGCCGAATCGCGGCAACTTATGGTATGGTGCAGCCGTTGTTCCAGCCATGGTATTCCAACCACAAGGATCGATGCGGCATGAGCGTGATGGTCAAGGAAAGCCCGATCAGCGAAAAGGACATGATCGCAGAAGCCGAAAAGGCGCTTGCCGACATCTCCCGTATCCGCGACGGGGTCGGCCGGGTCATCTTCGGACAGGAAAGCGTCGTCGAGCGCACGCTGGTGGCGCTGCTGGCCGGTGGCCATGCGCTTTTGGTCGGCGTGCCGGGCCTCGCCAAGACCAAGCTGGTCGAAACACTTGGCATCGTGCTCGGCCTCGATTCGCGTCGCATCCAGTTCACGCCGGACCTGATGCCGTCCGATATCCTCGGCTCCGAAGTGATGGAGCAGGACGAAACCGGCAAACGCTCCTTCCGCTTCATCTCCGGGCCGATCTTCGCCCAGTTGCTGATGGCCGACGAGATCAACCGCGCGTCGCCGCGTACCCAGTCGGCGCTGCTGCAGGCCATGCAGGAATACCACGTCACCATTGCCGGCGCCCGCCATGACCTGCCGGCGCCCTTCCACGTGCTGGCAACCCAAAACCCGCTGGAGCAGGAAGGCACCTATCCGTTGCCCGAGGCCCAGCTTGACCGCTTCCTGATGCAGGTGGATATCCTCTATCCCGAAATCGAGGCAGAGCGCCGCATCCTTCTGGAAACCACCGGCATCGAGGACGCGAAAGCCCAGAACGTCCTGCAGCCGGTGCGGCTGAAGGAGATCCAGACGCTGATCCGCCGCATGCCGGTGCCTGAAAGCGTCGTCGAGGCGATCCTGACGCTGGTGCGCTCGGCGCGTCCCGGCCAAGGCAATGCCGAGACCGACAAGAACGTCGCCTGGGGTCCCGGCCCGCGCGCCAGCCAGGCGCTGATGCTGTGCACAAGGGCGCGCGCGCTTTACGACGGACGGCTGGCGCCCTCGGTTGACGACGTGCGTGCGCTGGCCGAGCCGGTGCTGCAGCATCGTATGGCGCTGACCTTCGCCGCCCGCGCCGAAGGCACCAGCGTGCGTGACGTGGTGGCGAAACTCGTGAAAGGGATTTGATGCCGCGCATCGGCGAGGTCCAGGCTCCGGCAGCGACGCGCGACGCGCTCGCCCGTGGCCGGTTGCGAGCCTCGCTTGTGCCAGACCTGCTGGTCGAGGCGCGCCGCATCGTCAACACCGTGATCGCCGGCTGGCATGGCCGCCGCAAGCGCGGCATCGGTGAAAATTTCTGGCAGTTCCGGCCCTATGTCGAGGGAGATTCCTCGCGCATCGACTGGCGCCGCTCGGCCCGCGACGACCACACCTATGTGCGCGACCGCGAATGGGAAGCCGCCCATACGGTCTGGCTGTGGGCCGACCCCTCGCCGTCGATGCTCTACAAATCCACCGGCGCCAGCGTTTCCAAGCAATCGCGCGCGCTGGTGCTGGCGCTGGCCATGGCCGAACTGTTGTCGCGCAGCGGCGAGCGCATCGCCTGGCCGGGCCTCACCGACCCGTTCACCGCCCGCAACGGCGCCGAACGCATCGCCGCCCAGTTGATGCATGCGGGCGATTTGCCGGCAAAACCCGACCTGTCCGACATCAGGCGCTTCTGCGACATCGTCATCGTCAGCGACTTCCTCGATCCGGTCGAAGAGACGATGGCCTGGCTCGACGTGCTGGCCCGCCACGGCGTGCGCGCGCACCTGATCGAGGTCGCGGACCCGGCCGAGGAGACCTTCCCCTATGCCGGCCGAACCGAGTTCACCGATCCCGAGACCGGCGACAAGCTGACCGCCGGCCGCGCCGAAATGCTGGGTGATGAGTATCGTCTGCTTTACGCCGCCCGCCGCCATGAACTGACGGCCTGGTGCAAACGGCTTGGATGGAGCTTTACCGTCAACCACACCGATCGGCTCGCTTCCGACGCACTGGTGCGGCTGCACATGGCGATGACTGCTGACGGCCCCTCGGCCAGGCCGACCGCCGGCGGTCATGCAGGCATGATCGCCAGCGGCGATCAGCCAGGGCCGACCGACTTTGGCAGTCGTGCCGGCACGATCACCGGTGGCGATCGGCCAGGAAAGGCTGTCGCATGAGTTGGCTGCCGCTTTCCTTTGGCGCCCCCATGGTGCTGTGGGGCCTGCTGGCACTGCCGGTGATCTGGTGGCTGCTCAGGCTGACGCCGCCCAAGCCGCAGACCGAAATCTTCCCGCCGCTGAAGATCCTGGCGCGCGTGCTGAAGCGCGAGGAGACGCCGCAGCAGAGCCCGTGGTGGCTGACGCTGCTCAGGCTCTTGATGGCGGCCCTCATCGTAGCGGCATTGGCC
>NZ_RZTF01000390.1:1525-5994 GCF_004023175.1 Mesorhizobium sp. M7A.F.Ca.MR.362.00.0.0 | reverse complement strand
GACATTGACGACACCTTTGATGCCGTGCATGGCGACCAGCAATTGCGCCTCTTCAACGCCCGTAACGACGAATATGGCTTCCAGCCGATTGTTGTGTTCGATGGCGCCGGCCGGTTCGTCGGTGCGGTCCTGCGACCGGCGAAACGGCCGAGCGGGGCTGATACCAACGGTCATGAAGCTCGACCGACGTGAGCCCACTCTCGCATTCCGATTGATGTGATTGTTTCGGGTTGGGCGATGAGCTTCTGCCAAGCCTCGCAGGCGGCGTCGATGATGGCGTCGTGGCCGTCGAAGACGCGGTTGGAGAGCCAGTTGGCGCGCAGATATTGCCAGACGTTCTCGACCGGGTTGAGTTCCGGGGCTCGCGATGGCAGCAGCACCGGCGTGATGTTTTTCGGCATCTTCAGCTTGGCGGTCGTGTGCCAGCCTGCCCGGTCGAGTAGCAGCACGGCGTGCGCGCCGCGCGCCACATGGCGGCTGATCTCGTCGAGGTGAAGCTGCATGGCCGCGGTGTCGGCAAACGGCAGCGCCATCGCTGCTCCCTTGCCGTGCGCCGGGCAGATGGCGCCGAACAGGTATGCGCTTTGATAGCGCTGGTCGGCGGACTGCCTGGGCCGCGTGCCACGGCGCGCCCATTGCCGCACGACACCGTTCTTCTGGCCAATTCGGGCTTCATCTTGAAACCACACCTCGACGGGCTTGCCCTTCGGCAGATCGGCGAGGTGGGCGTCTAGCGTGCGCGGAAAGTTTTTTTGAACTCTTCCACGATCCAGGCATCCTGCGCCGGATGGCGCGGCCGCGCGCTCATGTGCGAGAAGCCGAGTTCCTTCAGCAGCTTGCCCACGTAGCGCTCGTGATAGGCGACGCCGAAACGATCCGCGATGACGCGCTGCAGATCGATGCGCCGCCAGCGCACCACGCCGTCAACCGCCAGGTCCGGTCCCGTCTCGACGATTTGCGCCAGTTCGGCCTTTTGTTCCGGCGACAGGCGCGGCATGGGGCCGCTATACCAGGCATCCTTCACTCCGTCAGGGCCATCCTCGTTGAAGCGATGCACCCAGTCCCGCAGCGTCTGGCGGTCCATGCCGCCGATCCGTGCAGCATCTTCCCGGCTCATCCCGTCCATGACCCCAGCCAGCGACAACAAGCGCCTGCTCTGGTTGACGTCCTTCGCCGCCTTCGCCAATCGCCGAAGCGCCACAGCCGAATAGTCCGTCCGCATCTTCACCGCTGATCCCATCGCCCGAATCCTCCTCGCGACAAGGAAACACGGATCAATCGAGGCGGGAACCCCTAGAGAGTCAGCCCTCAGAACCTTTGGTATGAGATCCGCCCCCACCTGCGCCGCCTCGTGCGAGCGACCCGGAGCAACTGGCCGAACACCCGGATCCTGATCCGGGCCGACAGCCACTATTGTAGTCCACCGGTCATCGACTGGTGCCGCGCCAACGAATCGCGATTAATCCGCTCGCGCACGAATAGCCTGCCTCAGGCGCCGATAACCATATTGTGTACGCCATACTTCTGAATTGCGAATTCCGGGTATAAGTCGTGAAAAGAAGGGCCAATCCGCAACCGAAGGGTTTCAATTGTCGACAACAGATACGGCATGCCACAGCACTTGTAGACCGCGAAGTGGAATTCCATGTTCGCCCAAAGAACGTCGGCATAACGTTGTCTTTCGAGCCCTCTGTTGATCCCCCCTGAAGCGCCTCGAGAGAGTCCGCAAGATTCGCTGGAGCATTTGTCGCGCCCCGCTCTGCGGCCACTCCCTCAAGGGCGAGCCGCATGGTCGTAATTTCCTCAAGTGCGGGCATTGTCAAATAGGGCACGATGACTGTCTTTGGCCCCGAGTAGATGAGCGCACCTTCGTGGCCAGGCGATTCAGGGCGTCGCGCGCTGGAATAGAGCTCACACCGAGTGCATCTGCAACGGCGCGCACTGTCAATTTGCGCCCTGGTTCAAAGGCGCCGCGCACTAGGCGCTCTTTCATGGCGTCATAGGCAAGATCGCCCAGTCGAGCGTACTTCCTAAGTGGCGCCAGATCCGCACCTAGTGTTCCGGCCGCCGGCCGGTCATCGTGGGCCACCGAAACGGCGCCCTCTCCCTCAGTAACATCTTCCATCGACACTCAACTTTTTGTTGCACCACATTACATACGCTCAGTGTATAGGAAAATGGTGGTCGGCCAATGCAAAAAAATAAATTTAGCAATGAGAACGACAACCCGGCCAGCTATCGCTGCATCAATCCGCTGATAACTTTACTGTGCCATGCACACCGCATCGATCTGACGGGCGAAAGCCTGCGGCGAAGCAGCCGCAAAAAGCTTGACACCTGACGAATACAAAATGACAATAATCAACGCTAGCAGAGCCCTAGCCCCAGGGGGCGAGATCATCCCGGAATCCGGGGGCGCAATCATAACGGAGCAAAGGGGCGGCTTCGTCGGAATTGGCATCTCTGGTCACGGGTGCCGCCGGCGCTGCAACTGCCGACTGTCTTTCGCGACTGCCACGGGACGTCAGATGCGCCGAAGTACCGATGGCGGCATCACCGTTATCAGCAGTAGCTGTCTTTGGTTCATAGGGCCTCGTACTGCCATGACCGATACCCCTGCGGACGAAACCATCCGGCTGGCCGGCCTCGCGGCCGAGGCCGAGATCCGCATTGACCACTGGGGCATTCCGCACATCAGGGCGGCAAGCGAACACGACCTGTTCTTGGTGCAGGGGTTCAATGCCGCCCGTGACCGGCTCTGGCAGATCGATCTGTGGCGCAAGCGAGGCCTCGGCCTCCTCGGCGCGGATTTTGGCCCCGGCTACGTGGCCCAAGACCATGCCGCCCGGCATTTCCTCTACCGTGGGGACCTGGGTCCGGAATGGACAGCCTACGCGCCGGATACGGAATCGATTTGCATCGCGTTCACCGCCGGCATCAATGCCTATATTGCGCTCTGCGAAGCGGAGCCTGATCGCCTGCCACCGGAATTTGCACTGTTCGGTACGAAACCAGCCCGGTGGAGGCCTCCAGATGTTGTCCGCGTCCGCACCCACGCGCTGACCGGCAACGGGCTGTCGGAGATCCTGCGCGCCAACATCATGGCGCTGGCTGATGCCGAGACGGATCTGCTGCGCTGCGAGATCGACCCGCCGGTCCAACCGAAGGCGGCCGCAGGCATTTCGCTGGCCGATATTCCGCTTGCCGCAGCGCGCCTCTTCAAGCTCGCAACCGCGCCGGTCACCTTCCAAAAGGCCCGCCTTGCCGCTACCTTGGACGATATCTGGAAGTGGACCGACGTGACCGATCTCGGCGACGTCATCCAGGCAATGATGGAGGAAGGCTCCAACAACTGGGCCGTCCACGGCTCCCGAACCGAAAGCGGCCGGCCGATCCTTGCGAGTGATCCGCACCGGGCGCATGCCGTGCCTTCACTACGTTACCTCGTGCACCTGGAAGCGCCGGGGCTCAATGTTATAGGCACAGGCGAGCCGACCGCGCCGGGCGTTTCCCTCGGCCACAACGGGAAGATCGCCTTCGGTCTCACGATCTTTGCAGCCGACCAGGAAGACATATACGTCTACGAGACGAAGGACGGCGATCCTGATTCCTACCGCTATGGCGATCTCTGGGAGAAGATTGCCCGTATCGAAGAGGCATTTTCGGTCAAGGGCTTTGCCGACCAGACGCTGACGCTCTCCTTCACCCGACACGGCCCGATCCTTTACGAGAATGCAAAGAAGCAGCTGGTGATCGCCATGCGCTCCGTCTGGCTGTCACCGGGCTCGGCCGCCTATCTCGGCAGCCTGTCCTACATGCGCAGCAACTCGGTGAAGGGTTTTTCTGAAACGCTTTCCCATTGGGGCACGCCTTCGGTCAACCATGTCAGCGCCGATTTGGAGGGCAATATCGGCTGGTTCACGGCCGGTTTCACGCCTGTCCGCTGCAACTGGGAAGGCCTCTTGCCTGTGCCCGGCCACGGCAGCCATGAATGGGACGGTTTCCTACCTGCCAATCAACTTCCGCGCAAATACAATCCGTCCGAGGGCTTCGTGGCTTCCGCCAACGAGATGAACCTGCCGGCAGACCGCGATCCGAAAGCCCCGTCGATTGGCCATGAATGGGCGGAAGTGAGCCGCACCCGGCGCATCAGGTCTGTCCTCACCAGCGATCCCAAACACACGCTGAACGCGTCAATGGCGTTGCAGACGGACGTATACTCTCGGCCGGCTGCCACGATCTGCGGCGTGCTTGAAAAAGTTGCAGGCCGGCAACTTTTGGACGATGTCCCGCAAAAGGCACTCGATCTGCTCAGGAATTGGGACCACCGGCTTGAAGCCACGAGCCCCCCCGCGGCGCTATTCGAAGTCTGGTGGATGAAGCACCTCCGCCCGGCGCTTCTCGCAAGATTCGCTCCGAACCCGACGGTGCTGCAGTTGCTGCTACCGGGCGATGTCGACCGGATGCTC
>NZ_RZTF01000390.1:0-1515 GCF_004023175.1 Mesorhizobium sp. M7A.F.Ca.MR.362.00.0.0 | reverse complement strand
TCTCCCTTCTGGCCGAGCCCGGGCTCCGATGGGACGAGGCCGAACGCGACGACATGCTGCTTTCGACGCTTTCAGCCGGTTTTGCCGATTGCGGCGCGCGGCTCGGCGCCGATCCGTTCGCCTGGCAATGGGGCAATTTGCACCGGGCGATTTTCGAACATGCTACCAGCCGCATCAGGCCGGAGAACGTCACGGAGTGGAATGTCGGGCCGCGTCCGCTCGGCGGTAGCCGTTCGACGACCATGCTCGCCGGCTACCGGATGAGCGATTTCGGCGTCAACTTAGGGGCGTCCGTTCGGCTCGTCATGGATGTCGGCGACTGGGACAAAAGCGTCTGCATCAACGCGCCCGGCCAGTCCGGAGACCCGCGCTCGGTCCATTACGGCGATCTCGCCGAAACGTGGTCTAAAGGTGAATATGTGCCGCTCGTCTACAGTAAAAAGCGCGTTGAGGAAGAGACTGTCCGCCGCATCACCCTCCTGCCGGAATGAGCCGCGGATCAGGCGACAGCGAAAAGCATTGCTCTCGGGCGTGGCTGGTTGTGTTGGGCAAGTCGCACGCCCTCGTGCGAGCAATTACCTGAACCACCGGCCGGAGCCCCGGGCGTGACGTCGGTCGGCCGCAGCACCATCGCCATGACCGGCGCTTTCTCCGTATTCGCCTGACCTTTCCGGCCATCAGCCGCAGTGCCTGACCCATCCGCCAGGCTGTCGGTTGGCTCACGCCAAGGATCTTGACCTGAGACCCTGAAGCTCCTCCAGTTTTTGGTAGATCCGTCCCGCTCAAGGAGACGGACGAATGAAGCGTTCACGGTTCACGGAAGAACAAGTCATCGCGATTTTGAAGGAGCAGGAGGCGGGAATGAAGACCGCTGATGTCTGCCGCAAGCACGGGATCTCTGAAGCGACTTTCTACAAATACAAGGCCAAGTTTGGTGCCATGGACGTTTCCGACGCCCGCAAGCTGAAGGCTTTAGAGGAGGAGAACGCCAAGCTGAAGAAGCTGCTGGCCGAGCAGATGCTGGACAATGCCATATGGTCGGGAGAGGGATTACGGTGATCAAGATCGGGGAGATGATGATGATACTGGATTTACATCGGCAGGGCCTGTCGGTGTCGGCGATAGACGGGAGACCGGGATCGACCGCAAGACGGTGCGCAAATACATTGCGCGCGGGCTCGAGGCTCCGGCCTACCGACCACACAAGCCGCGTCAGGCGGTGATCGATCCCTTCACGGCCCATCTTCGCGAACGTGTCACGCGATATCCCGGGCTCACCGGCAGCCGGCTTTTTCGCGGACCCCACCTATGCCGACGCAATATTGGATCGTCTTGTTCATAACGCTCACAGGCTGAGCGGCGAGTCCATGCGTCGTCTGCGCTAATCGGCCGAAATACAGACCTGAAAGGCCGGACCGCAAAACCGTGGAAAATAACCTGGCCAAGAGATTGTCGGACGCGCGGCCCGCGAATCAGACCGACCCTCGCGAAAATTGATGCAGGGTTCCTCCCATG
>NZ_RZTF01000389.1:0-6028 GCF_004023175.1 Mesorhizobium sp. M7A.F.Ca.MR.362.00.0.0 | reverse complement strand
AATGGTGAGCCCCGACCTTTCCGCACCCTGGGTGCTGCAGCTTGGCCAGGCACCCGGCATCGTGCGCCAGAACCGCCAGGTGGTGCAGCAACAGCGGCGCCTGCGACTGGCGCAGCCCGACCGGGTGCAGACGGCGGCGGTGCAGCCGCCGGCCAAGCGCATGCTCGCGCGTCCTCAGATCAATCCGATCTACCTGCCGCAGGAAGTTGACTATGACGGAGGCCAGAAGCCGGGCACGATCGTCATCGACACCACCCAGAACTTCCTCTACCTCGTCGAGAAGAACGGCAAGGCAAGGCGCTATGGCGTCGGCACCGGCAAGCCGGGCTTCGAATGGTCGGGTACGCACAAGATCACCAACAAGCGCGAGTGGCCGGACTGGCGCCCGCCGGCGCAGATGATCAAGCGCGAAGCCGCCAAGGGCCGCTATTTGCCGACCTATCTTGCCGGCGGCGCGGAGAACCCGCTTGGCGCCCGCGCGCTCTACCTCGGCACGACCGAATACCGCATCCACGGCACCAATCAGCCGTGGACGATCGGCGGCGCGGTGTCGTCAGGCTGCATCCGCATGCGCAACGAGGACGTCGTCGACCTTTATGAGCGGGTCAATGTCGGAACCACGGTCGAGGTGATATAATAATCCTTGCGAATCACCTGGCCAGCAAAGCAGTCCGCTTTTCGGGCCGGTTTAGGGACAACGGGGGACGGGCCGTATGGGGATGCGGCCGGTCAGGAAGGGCAGCACGGGAAACCGCGCTGCCCTTTCCGTTTTTGAGCAGAAATCGAGGGCAAAGGTCACCGACGCGTCGCGCAACGGGCATAGCGGTTCGCTTTCATGCTGCCCTTTACCGCGTTCTTTTGCTATCTCGGTGGCTAGTTCCACAAAAGAGTTCACCCATGCCCCTGTCCGAAGACAGCCGTTATCTCAAGGGCGGCCCGGTCGCCCAGCGCATCATCGCCGCCGTTGCCGAGGACGCAGCGATCGCCAAAGCCGAGGGTTTTCCCCCCAAGCTGGTCTCGATCACCGTCGGAGACACCGATGCGGTGGATGTTTATGTGCGCAACCAGCGCGCCAAGGCTGAGCTCGCCGGCATCGATTTCGAGGAGCGGCGCTTTCCCGCCACCATCACGGCAGGCGAGTTGGAAGCGGCCATTCACGGCCTGAATGCCGATCCGCGCGTTACCGGCATCATCATCCAGCGGCCGGTCCCGGTGCATATCCCGATCAGGACATTGCAGGCGGCGGTGCATCCGCTGAAGGATGTCGAAGGCATGCATCCGGCCTCGATCGGCAACATCGTCTACAACCAGCTCGATCTCGCGCCTTGCACGGCGGCCGCCTCGGTCGAACTGCTCAAGGAAACCGGCCTCGACCTCAAGGGACTGGAAGTCGTCATCGTCGGCCATTCGGAAATCGTCGGCAAGCCGATCGCCTTCCTGTTGATGAGCGAAGGCGCGACGGTGACCGTGTGCCACCACATGACGCGGTCGGTCGCCGCCCATGCAAGGCGCGCCGATGCGCTGTTCGTCGCCGTCGGCAAGCCGCGGCTGATCAAGGCCGACATGGTCAAGCCGGGTGCTGCCGTCATCGACATCGGCATCAATTCCGAAATCGGCCCCGACGGCTCCAGCCGCATCGTCGGCGACGTCGACACCGAAAGCGTGCGCGAGGTCGCCTCCTGGATCACACCGGTGCCGGGCGGTGTCGGCCCGATCACGGTCGCCATCCTGCTGCGCAACACCATGGTCGCGCTCAGCCGCCAGCGTGCGCTTTATGAGGCGACCTACGGTACGGCCGACAGGCTCGCGGCGGAGTAGCTGCTTTCGTCACGTGTATTGCGGCACGTGGCATGTGATCCGGGATTCTTCGTCCCAGAAGACATAAAGCATGCCGCCGCTGCCCCAAAAGAAGCCTGCCAGTGAATCGAATTGCAGAAGAAATTTCATTTCCCGATCTGTTCCGGGAACCAACGGAAATTGCGGCCCTTGAACCCATGACGGCAGCCCGCCAAGCCGGAAGAGATTTTGCCGCGAATTGCTGATCCCCCACGACTGCCTGAGCCAGCGTGGCGGCGTAGGCGCCAGGCGGACGGTGCTCTCCTTCGAAGCCGGCTCGATTGCGGAGCCATAATCGGAATGAAACGGCGCGATCGGCGTCGGCATGCCCGCAGCATCGTGCGAATAATAGGCCGGTTCCAGCGAGCCGTCGCAGGTCTCGATGCGCAGCCGGGGAAAGGGCGGCATTATCCCGGCGCCGAACTCGTCCAGGGTGACGAGATGGACCAGCCGCCTGCCGCAAGCCGGACACAGGCCCCTTCCCTCACCGCCGATCGTGAACGGCTGTCCTGCCGTCGGCAGATGCCAGGTGGGATGATTGCGGTGCGTCGGGAACGGCGAGTCGTCTGGCGTGCCGCCTTCAAAGACGAGATGGTGACACAAACGAGGATCGGCGTGGGTTTGCCAATCCTCAAAATCTGGAATGTCTGCCAACCCTTCGTCCGGGAACAACTCGGGCGCCTGCAAGGCGGCGCGAGCCAACAGGTCTTCAACGTCAGCGCCGCCTTCCGCCGCATCTTGCAGGAAGGTTGCAAGGCGAGCCAGATCCGCATCGTCAAGGAACGAGACCGCGTCGTCGATCAGAGTGATACGGTGGACGCCGGCTTCGACGGCCGCCTCGATGAGCTGAATCAAGAACGCCGATCCGTCTTTCAAATATCGGGCGATAATGGCTTCGCAATCGGCATAGCGAGCCTGAAATGTCGAACGCGACTCCTCCGACAGAAGGCGAACCACGGTTTCGATATCTTGCTGTTGTGAGTTGGGCATTACCGCATCGTCCTTAGCGGATGCTTCGCCGTCAACTCATTTTGGGCGGCTCGCCACCATAGGCCCAGTCGAGCAGTTTTATCGTGTGCACCACCGGCAGCTTCGCGGCGGAGGCGATCTGGGTGATGCAGCCGATGTTGCCGGTGGCGACGATCGAAGCCCCCGTCGCCTCGATATTTTTCACCTTGCGGTCGCGCAGTTTGGCCGAGATCTCGGACTGCAGGATGTTGTAGGTGCCGGCCGAACCGCAGCAGAGATGTCCTTCACGCGGCTCTCGCACGATGAAGCCGGCCTTGGCCAGCAGTTCCTTCGGCTGGCGGGTGATCTTCTGGCCGTGCTGCATCGAGCAGGCCGAGTGATAGGCGACAACCGTGCCCGGCTTGCGAACCGGCTCGGGCAGATCGAGGGTCGAGAGATATTCGGTGATGTCCTTGGCCAGCGCCGAAACGCGCGCGGCCTTGTCGGCATAGGCCGGCTCGAGACGCAGCATGAAGCCGTAATCCTTGATCGTCGTGCCGCATCCGGAGGCAGTGATGACGATGGCATCGAGCCCGCCCTGGTCGAGGGCGCGCGTCCAGGCGTCGACATTCTGCCTCGCCGAGGCAAGTGCGGCCTGCTCCCGCCCCATATGATGAACCAGCGCACCACAACAGCCTTCGCCCGGCGGCACCACGACCTCGACGCCGAGCCGAGTCAGCAGCGAAATCGTGGTGTCGTTGATGGCGGGATCGAGCACCGATTGCGCGCAGCCGGTGAGGATGGCGACGCGGCCTCTTTTGCTCCCCTGCCCGGCATGGATGCCTGGCGAGCCCATCGGCGAAGCTGCCGGGATCGATGCCGGCGCGAGCTTGAGCATCGCACTGAGCGGCTTCAGCGCCGGAACCTTGTCGAACAAGCCCATGAACGGCTTGCCCAGCTTCGCCAGCTTGAGCGCGGCGCGAAAACGCTGGGGATAGGGTAGCACGAAGGCCAGCATGGCGCGGGTCAGGCGGTCGAGCAGCGGCCGCTTGTAGGTCTCCTGGATATGGGCGCGGGCATGGTCGACCAGATGCATGTAGTTGACGCCCGACGGGCAGGTGGTCATGCAGGCGAGGCACGACAGGCACCGATCGATATGGGTGACGATCTCCTTGTCGGCGGGACGGCCGTTTTCCAGCATGTCCTTGATCAGGTAGATGCGCCCGCGCGGTGAATCGAGCTCGTTGCCGAGCGTCACATAGGTCGGGCACGTCGCGGTGCAGAAGCCGCAATGCACGCATTTGCGCAGGATCTTTTCCGATTCCGCGACATGCGGATCGGCAAGCTGGGCAAGCGAAAAATTGGTCTGCATCGCGTTGGATCCTAAGCCATTCGGCCGGGATTGAGGATGTTTTTGGGGTCGAATTCCTGCTTCAGGCGCTGGCTGAGTGCGGCAAGTGCGGGCGGCTGCGGCTCGAACACCGGCAGAGCGGCGCGATGCGAAGGTGCGGCACGCACCAGCGTCGCATGGCCGCCGCCATGTTTCCTCAACAGCCCGCGCAGCAGGGCGGCTTCCGGATCGCCTTGTTCCATGCGCAGCCACACCAGCCCGCCCTGCCAGTCATAGAAGGCGCTGACGGCGGCCTGCATGCGCAGCGTCAGGACCATCTGGTGGCACTGTCCCGGCGTCATCGAGACACGCCAGACCGGTTTCTCGCTGTCGTCGGCGAAGGGCCTGCAATCGCGCACATCGCGCCAGATCAACCGTGAAGCGTCGCCGGCAATCTCCTCCAGCGGCCCGGCATTGGCGAGCAGCGTTTTCAGCGCGGCGATGCGGTAGGCGACCGACGGGCCAAAACCTTCGACACGCAGCAGCGTCGCGGCATCGTTGCCGAGACTGCCACTGGTGACGCGCGCGGCGATCCGCTCCGGCAGATGGGCGGCACTCGACACTTCAGCACTCGAGCCGAGCGCCAAGGCCATCGCGGCGGCAGCCGCATCGTCGAGCAGGCCACGAATGGCGAGCGTGACTTCGGTCTCAGGAGCCGGCAGCACCTTGAAGGTGACGTCGGTGAATACGGCCAGCGTACCCCAGCTGTTGGCCATCAGCTTCGACATGTCATAGCCGGTGACGTTCTTGACCACGCGGCCACCCGACTTGAAGGCCTCGCCGCGACCGGACACCACATTGATGCCCAGGACATGATCGCGCGCCGCGCCCGCCTTCAGCCGGCGCGGACCGGAGAGGTTCGCGGCGAGCACGCCGCCGATTGTGCCTTTGCCAGGCTCGCCGCCGAGCAGCGGGGCGTAATCCATCGGCTCGAAGGAAAGCTGCTGGCCATTTTCCGCCAGCAGCTTTTCGATCTCGGCCAGCGGCGTGCCTGCCTTGGCCGACAGCACCAGTTCAGCCGGTTCATAGAGCGTGACGCCAGAGAGTTTCGACAGGTCGAGCGTGTGTTCGGTTTGCAGCGGCCGGCCGATGCCGCGCTTGGAACCGTGGCCGAGGATTTCGAGCGGCGAGCCTTCCGCCGCTGCCCAGGCGACGGTGGAGAGAACTTCGTCTGACGTGGTTGGGGTGAAAGTAGTCAAAGCCTGTGCTCCCGAAGCCTTTCGAGCACGGCTTCGCCCCGTGGCGACAGCCGATAACCGATCTGGAGACTCTCGGTGAGTCCGAGTTCCCCAAGCTTGCGGACATCCTGCTTGAACTTCAGCTTTTCGACACCGGCCTTGTCGGCCAGGACAGCAGCCGGCACTTCCGGATGGGCGCCGATCGCCTGCAGGATCGACGGGAAGTAGCCGGGTGCCGTTTTGTCCCAGCGCGCAAAACGCTGGGTCAAGGCATGCCAGTCCTCATCGGAAAGCAAGGCGTCGCCGCGCAGGGCAACGCGTTCGTCGGGCTCGATGCCTTTGAGCTCGATGCGATAGACCGGGGTACCGTCATCGGGGCCAAGCATCTCCTGAAGGGCTCCTCGGGACGGAAAGCCGGCTGCGGTCGCGTCTTTCTCCGTCAATTCGGAGCCGCTCGCGATCGAGATGTCCCCGATCCTAACCGCACCTGACGCCGTTCTGACCCGCCCGCCGGCCTTGACGGTCGGCCGCTTCCAGCGGCGAAACGCGAGCGTCACTTCATTGCGCGCGATCTTGTCCAGCAAGGATTGTTTGAACAGCAACTCAAACCTCACTCGGGCATGGGTTCCTCGCCCCCGCAAAGCGGGGGAGAGGTGGCTCGGGCAAAGCCCGAGAC